>CAZFTZ010000258.1:0-7463 GCA_964521875.1 uncultured Cellulomonas sp.
GCTGTGGCCGAACGGGGCATGGGTGCCCCGGACGAGATTCGAACTCGTACTGGATCGGGTTTGAGCCGAACGCCTCTGCCAGTTGGGCTACCGGGGCCGCCCCAGCAGGATAGTGGCAGGCCGGCGGCCGGCGACGACCGCTGGGTCGCGAAGCGGGTGCACTCGGCGGAAACATGGGCCGGTTTACCATGGCGACCGTGAGCACCAACGACGCAGCCGAGCCCGCCGCCGCCCTCGACCTGTCCACCCCCGCCCGTCCTGCCGCCGAGAAGGCGTCGTCGGGCACTGCCAAGCGGCGGCGCGCCGTCGTGGCGGAGGACGAGGCGCTGATCCGGATGGACGTCGTCGAGACGCTCAAGGAGGCAGGGTTCGACGTCGTCGGCGAGGCGGGCAACGGCGAGGAGGCGGTCGCGCTGGCGACCGAGCTGAAGCCGGACGTCGTCGTGATGGACGTGAAGATGCCCGTGCTGGACGGCATCTCCGCCGCGGAGCAGATCATGAAGGCGCACCTGGCGCCGGTGGTGATGCTCACCGCGTTCTCGCAGACCGAGCTCGTCGAGCGCGCCCGCGACGCGGGGGCGATGGCCTACGTCGTCAAGCCGTTCAGCCCGGCCGACCTGCTGCCGGCGGTCGAGATCGCGATCAGCCGGTACGCGCAGATCGGTGCGCTGGAGGCCGAGGTCGCCGACCTCACCGAGCGGTTCGAGACCCGCAAGCGGGTGGACCGCGCCAAGGGCCTGCTGATGACGAAGATGGGCCTGACGGAGCCGGAGAGCTTCCGCTGGATCCAGAAGACGTCGATGGACCGTCGGCTGACGATGCGCGAGGTCGCGGACGCCGTGATCGAGCAGGTCGGCGGCGGCGCCGCCTGAGGCCCGGCCCCTCGTCCGGATGACGAGGAAATCGGGGGACTGGCCCGCAACCCGGACAATGGTCCATGATCGGACGCACGGGCACCGTGGGGGCGGGGTGCGCGGTCCGAGCGGCCGGTCCCTGCGAGGAGGTCCTATCCGTGCGTCCCGGTGTCTGCACCCGCCCTGCAACCAGTGACGACCTGGACGGTCTCGTCGCTCTGTGCCTGGAGGCACGGTCCGAGCTGCAGGTGGGCTCGCAGCTCTGCTCGGACGACCCGCAGCGTCTGCGCGACCAGCTGGTGCTGCTCATGACGTCCCCGGGCGGGACGGTCCTCACCGGCACGGTGGACGACGACATCGCCGGCCTCCTGCTCGCCCACGTCGTCGGGCCGGGGCCCTTCTCCGACGTCGTCGCGCTGAGCCTCGAAGCCCTGTACGTGCGCGGCGACGCCCGGCGCCGCGGCCTGGGGCACGCCCTCCTGGTCGGTGCCGCGTCGCTGGCCGACGAGGTCGGCGCCACCGAGGTCTACGCCTCACCGCTGCCCGGCGCGCGCGGCATGCACCGTTTCCTGGCGCGGATCGGGTTCGCCCCGGCCGCGGCGCACCGCGTGGTCACGACGAACGCGTTGCAGCGCCGGCTGTCACAGGACCCGTCGACGGTGCTCGGCGCGGTGACGGGACGGCTGCCGAGGCAGCGGCTCGAGGACCTGATCGCCCGTCGTCGTCAAGCGCGCGCGGCACAGGCCGACGTCGCGCCCGCCCCCGTCGAGGCGGTGCGTCAGGTGCGGACGTCGATCAGCATGCAGGTGAGCCGGGCGGTCGCCACCCGCCGGCCGTCGTCGTCCACCACGACGACCTCGTAGCTGGCGAGGTTCCCGCCGAGGTGCACCGCGGTCGCCGTGCCGTGCACCGACCCGGACCGCACCGAGCGATGGTGCGTCACGTTGAGCTCGATCCCGACCGCGGCGCGGCCGTCCGTCGCGTGCGCGTTGGCGGCGTAGCTGCCCAGGGTCTCCGCGAGCACCGCCGACGCCCCGCCGTGGAGCAGCCCGTACGGCTGGGTGTTGCCCGCGACCGGCATCGACCCGGTGGCGCGCTGCGCGGTGCACTCCTCGACGGTGATGCCCATGCGCTCGAGCAACGTGCCGTCGGTGGGAGGGAGGGTGTCGGCCATGGCGGATAGGTTGACACCCGTGAGCCCGACGCAGCCAGCCACCACCCCGACGAAGGCCCAGCCGGACCGTCCCCGGCTGCTGCTCGTCGACGGCCACTCGATGGCCTACCGGGCGTTCTTCGCGTTGCCGGTGGAGAACTTCGCGACGTCGTCGGGCGAGCCGACGAACGCGGTGTTCGGTTTCACGTCGATGCTGGCCAACCTGTTGCGGGACGAGAAGCCGACCCACCTGGCGGTCGCGTTCGACTTGGGCCGCGTCACCTTCCGCACCGAGCGGTACGCGGCGTACAAGGCGACCCGCTCGGAGACGCCGGAGCCCTTCCGCGGTCAGGTGGACGTCATCCGCCGGCTGCTGGCGACGATGAACGTCCCGGTGCTGACGGAGCCCGGCTTCGAGGCCGACGACGTGCTGGCGACCCTGGTGACGCGGGCCACCGCGGCGGGGATGGACGTGTTCGTCGTCACCGGCGACCGCGACGCGTTCCAGCTGGTGGGGGAGCACGTCACGGTGCTGTACCCGGTACGTGGTGTGTCGGAGATGAGTCGGATGACGCCGGCGGCGGTCGAGGAGAGGTACGGCCTGCCGCCCGAGCGCTACCCGGACCTGGCGGCACTGGTCGGCGAGACGAGCGACAACCTGCCGGGTGTGCCGGGCGTCGGGCCGAAGACGGCGGCGAAGTGGATCCTGCAGTACGGCGGCCTGGACGGTGTGCTCGCCGCGGCACCGGACATCCCCGGCAAGGCCGGGGAGTCGCTGCGCGAGCACCTGGCGCAGGTGCGCCTCAACCGCGAGCTGAACGCGCTGGTCCGCGACCTCGACCTGGCCCTGGGGCCCGACGAGCTCGAGGTCCGGCCGTGGGACCGGCAGGCCCTGCGAGAGATCCTGGACGAGCTGGAGTTCCGCACGCTGCGGGACCGGCTGTTCGCGCTGCTGCCCGACGGCGGGCACGAGGAGGCGGTCGCGACCGCTGGCTCGCTCGACCTGCAGCGGCCTGCCCGGGGGGGCCTCGGCGGCTGGCTGGCGGTGCGCCAGGGCCAGCTCCTGGGGATCGACGTGCGGGGGTCCGGCTCACCCTCGGGCGGTGACGCCTGGGGCATCGCGCTGGGTGGTGAGGCCGGCCAGTCGGTGGTCTACGACCTCGCCGAGATCGCGCCCGACGACGAAACGGCGCTCGCCGGGTGGCTCACGGACGCCACCGCGCCCAAGGCGGTGCACGCCGCCAAGGCGACGTGGCACGCACTGGCAGGGCGCGGGCTGACGCTCGACGGCGTGGTGTTCGACACCGAGCTGGCGGCCTACCTGTGCCAGCCGGACCGGCGGGCGTACGACCTGGGCGACGTCGCGATCGGCTACCTGCACCGTGACCTGGGCGCGGAGGACGAGGGCGCGCAGGGCGCTCTCGACCTGGCGCTCGGTGGGGTCGACGAGGACCGGCGGGCGGCCGCGCGTGCAGTCGCGGTGCGCGACCTGGTGGACGTGCTGGGCGGCGAGCTGACCGACCGGGAGGCGTACGCGCTGCTCACGGACGTCGAGCTGCCGCTGCAGGCGGTGCTCGCGGGCATGGAGCACACCGGCATCGCCGTGGACGACGGCTACCTCGCCACGCTGGAGAAGGAGTTCGACGGCCAGGTGCAGCGTGCCGCCGCGGAGGCGTACGACGTCATCGGCCGGGAGGTGAACCTCGGTTCGCCCAAGCAGCTGCAGGAGGTGCTGTTCGACCAGCTCGCCATGCCGCGCACCAAGAAGATCAAGACCGGGTACACCACCGACGCCGCCGCGCTGCAGGAGCTTTTCGTCCGGACCGAGCACCCGTTCCTGGCGCACCTGCTGGCCCACCGCGACGCGATCCGGCTGCGGCAGGTCGTCGAGCTGCTGCGACGGTCGGTCGCGACCGACGGCAGGATCCACACGACCTTCCAGCAGACGATCGCCGCGACGGGGCGGCTGTCATCCACCGACCCCAACCTGCAGAACATCCCGATCCGCACCGAGGCCGGTCGGCAGATCCGCCGCGCGTTCGTCGTCGGCCCCGCCTACGAGACGCTGCTGACCGCGGACTACTCGCAGATCGAGATGCGGATCATGGCGCACCTGTCCGGTGACGCCGGGCTGATCGAGGCGTTCCGGTCGGGCGAGGACCTGCACTCCTACGTGGCGTCGCTGGTCTTCGAGGTGCCACCGTCGAGCGTGAGCCCGGACCAGCGCTCCAAGATCAAGGCGATGAGCTACGGCCTGGCCTACGGGCTCAGCTCGTTCGGCCTGTCGCAGCAGCTCTCGATCGACGTGTCCGAGGCGTCGCGGCTGATGGACGCCTACTTCGCGCGGTTCGGCGGGGTGCGGCGCTACCTCACCGGCGTCGTCGAGGAGGCGAGGGCCACCGGGTTCACGGCGACGATCCTCGGCCGGCGCCGCTACCTGCCGGACCTGCTGAGCGACAACCGCAACCGGCGGGAGGCCGCGGAGCGGATGGCCCTCAACGCGCCGATCCAGGGCAGCGCGGCGGACCTGATCAAGCTGGCGATGCTCGGGGTCGACAGCGAGCTGTCACGCCGCGGCCTGGCCTCGCGGATGCTGTTGCAGGTGCACGACGAGCTGGTGCTCGAGGTCGCGCCGGGGGAGCGCGAGGAGGTGGAGGCGCTCGTCCGCGAGCAGATGGGCGCGGCGAGTGGCGCAGTTCCCGGCGGTCCGATGTCGGTGCCGCTCGACGTCTCCGTGGGCACCGGTCGCGACTGGCACGAGGCCGGCCACTGACCGCCACGCGCCTCGTCGTGACCGGCGACCAGGAGCTCACGGACGCGGTGGAACCGCCCCAGTGGGCTGCGGTCGGTGGGTGACGACGATCAACGTGCCGGGCAGCAGGGCGCCGCGCACCGGGCCCCAGCCGGCCCAGGTGTCGGTCCGCCCGGCGGGCCACTCAGGTTCGACGAGCCGGTCGACGAGAAGGCCGGCGCCGGTCACCTCGGCGACGAGGTCGCCCAGCGTGCGGTGGTACTCGGCGTAGAGCACCGTGCCGTCGGCAGCGCGTTCGACGTACGGGGTGCGGTCGAAGTAGGACCGGGTGGCCGTCAGGCCGCCCTGGCCCGGGTCGTCGGGAAAGGGCCAGCGCAGCGGGTGCGTCGTGGCGAACACCCAGCGGCCGCCCGGCACCAGCACGCGCGCGACCTCGTCGTGCACGCGCGCGGCGTCCGGGACGAACGGCAGCGCGCCGAACGCCGTGAACACGACGTCGAACGAGGCGTTCGCGAACGGCAGGGCACGGGCGTCGGCCTGCACCCGCTGCGTGCGGACGCCGGTCGCAGCGTCGAGCCGCGCGCCTGCGGCGAGCATGCCGCCTGAGACGTCGGTGGCGACCACGGCCACGCCGCGGGACGCCAGCCAGCGGCTGCACTGCGCTGCGCCCGCGCCGACCTCCAGCACCCGGCGCCCGGACAGGTCACCGAGCAGGCACGCGTCCTCCTCGCGCAGCCCTTCGGGCCCCCAGACGAAGTCGGCTGCCCCCAGGCTCGCGCCGTGGTCGGCGAGGTACTCGTCGGCGTGCGCGTCCCACCAGGAGCGGGCGGCAGCGCCGCCGGCCTCGTGGGGCACGGCCGTGTAGCCGGCCGAGGCCACCGGGTCCTGACCCGGGGTGACGCTCATGCCGCGTCCGCCTCACGATCGCGAGTCACCTGGTCAGCATGGCATCGCCGGCGGGCCGGTGGGCCTACCGGACGGTGGGTGCGCACCCCCTAGGCTGGGCCAGGCGTCCGCCCGACGACGTGCACCGGCGCCTCCCCTGAGTGACGAAGGAGCGTGCGGTGCGAGTCGGACTGCTGACCGGCGGGGGCGACGTCCCCGGTCTCAACGCGGCGATCCGGGCGGTGGTCAAGCGCGGCGAGCTGGCCCACGGCCACTCGATCGTCGGTTTCCGCAACGGCTGGAAGGGCGTGGTCGAGGGCGACGTGCGTCCGCTGGCGCGCGACGACATCCGCAACGTGCTCGCCACCGGTGGCACCCTGCTGGGCACCGCGCGGTTCCACCCGCACCGGGTGCCGGGCGGCGTCGAGGCTGCGTTGACCACCCTGGAGCAGGAGCGGGTCGAGGCGCTGATCTGCATCGGCGGCGACGGCACCATGACCGCGGCGGCGGAGATCGCCCGGGCCGGGGTGCGGGTCGTCGGCATCCCCAAGACCATCGACAACGACGTGTGGGGCACGGAGCGCTCCATCGGCTTCGACACCGCGGTGAGCATCGCCACCGAGGCGATCGACCGGATCCACACCACGGCCGAGAGCCACAACCGGGTGATGATCGTCGAGGTGATGGGCCGCAGCGCCGGATGGATCGCCGTGACGAGCGGCATCGCGGGGGGCGCCGACCTCGTGCTGGCGCCGGAGGAGCCGTTCGACATCGAACGTGTCGAGCGGGTGCTGACGCACCGGCACCGGTCGCACGCGAACTTCTCGATCGTCGTCGTGGCCGAGGGCGCAATCCCCGCCGAGGGCACGGCGATGACGTACCAGACCGAGCACGGGCAGTTCGGGGAGATCGTCGCCGGCGCGATCGGTGAGCGGCTCAAGGCGGAGATCGCGCAGCGCACCGGCTTCGACACCCGGGTGACGGTGCTGGGCCACGTGCAGCGGGGCGGTATCCCGACGGCGGCGGACCGCATCCTCGCGTCCCGACTGGGGGTCGCGGCGATCGACGCCGTCACCGAGGGTCGCAGCGACGTCATGACGGCGTTGCGCGGCGACCACGTCGAGCTCGTGGACTTCGCCGACGTCGCGGGCAAGGTCCAGCACGTGCCGGACGACCTGCTGCGGGTGGCGCGCGAGCTCGCCTGAGACACGTTTGGCCGCTCGTCGTCCGCCCGGTAAGGTGGACGGCGGTGCCGCGCGCCCACCTTCAGATGCCTCTCACGGGGTAGCCGGGGGAATCTCCCAGGATTCGCGGCAGCGTCAACACAACACTCCCTGTCCGCACTACTCCCTGTCCGCATCGGAGCCATTCCCTACATGAGCATCTCCACCCCCGCCAAGCCCGCCGCCCCGCAGGTCGCGGTGAACGACATCGGCACCGCCGACGACCTCATGGCCGCGATCGACGCGACCATCAAGTACTTCAACGACGGCGACATCGTCGAGGGCACCATCGTCAAGGTCGACCGCGACGAGGTGCTGCTCGACATCGGCTACAAGACCGAGGGCGTCATCCCCTCCCGCGAGCTGTCCATCAAGCACGACGTGGACCCCGGCGAGGTCGTCAAGGTCGGTGACGCGGTCGAGGCCCTCGTCCTCCAGAAGGAGGACAAGGAAGGCCGGCTGATCCTGTCGAAGAAGCGGGCTCAGTACGAGCGGGCGTGGGGCACGATCGAGAAGATCAAGGAGGAGGACGGCGTCGTCACCGGCACCGTCATCGAGGTCGTCAAGGGCGGCCTGATCCTCGACATCGGCCTGCG
>CAZFTZ010000259.1:0-6082 GCA_964521875.1 uncultured Cellulomonas sp.
CTCCGCGGGCCACGGTCGGGTCTCCCCTCGCAGGAGGGTCGAGCCCTGCTGTCGGTGCTCCACAAAGGGTCGGCCGCCGTCTTGTCGCGGCGCCTGGCGAGAAACCTACGGGACCGTAGCCTACGCTGGCGTAGGTTCGGCCCGGTCGGAAGGAGACCCCTGTGACCGCCTCCCCGCTCGGCCCCCTCTCCGAGGACGGCCTGGTCCGCTTGCTCACCCCCGCCGGCGAGCGCGTCGCGTCCGGCGAGTACGACGACGCCGTCGCCGCGCTGACGCCGCAGACGCTGCGCGGCATGTACCGCGACATGGTGCTGGCCCGCCGGTTCGACGTCGAGGCGACCGCGCTGCAGCGGCAGGGCGAGCTGGCGCTGTTCGCGCAGGCGCTCGGCCAGGAGGCCTCCCAGATCGGCTCGGCCTATGCGCTCGAGCCGCAGGACCATGTGTTCCCCTCCTACCGCGAGCACGGCGTCGCGCTGGTGCGCGGCGTCGACCTCGTCGACGTGCTGCGGCTGTTCCGCGGCGTGGAGCACGGCGGCTGGGATCCGGTGGCGCACGGCTTCCACCTCTACACGCTGGTCGTCGGCGCCCACCCGCTGCACGCCACCGGCTACGCGATGGGGGTGCAGCGTGACGGGCTCGTCGGCACCGGCGACCCGTCCCGGGACACCGCGGTCGTCACCTACTTCGGCGACGGGTCCACGTCGCAGGGGGACGTCAACGAGGCCCTCGTCTTCGCCGCGGTGAACCACGCGCCGGTCGTGTTCTGCTGCCAGAACAACCAGTGGGCGATCAGCGAGCCGACGACGAGCCAGGCGGTCGCGCCGCTCGCCGACCGCGCGCCCGGCTTCGGCATCCCGTCGGTGCGGGTGGACGGCAACGACGTCCTCGCCTGCTACGCCGTGACGGCGGCCGCGCTGCAGCGGGCGCACACCGGCGGCGGGCCGACGTTCGTCGAGGCGTTCACCTACCGGATGGGCGCCCACACGACCTCCGACGACCCGAGCCGCTACCGCACCTCCGAGCAGGAGGAGCTCTGGCGGCGGCGGGACCCGATCGACCGGCTGCACACCTACCTCGGGACGCTCGGCGAGCTGCCCGAGGTGTTCCAGGCCGAGCTGGCCGACGAGGCCGACGCGCTCGGCGAGCGGCTGCGGACGCAGGTCCGCGCCATGGGGCGTCCGGCGGCGTCCCGGATGTTCGAGCACGTGTACGCGACGCCCCACGCGGTGGTGGAGGCCGAGCGGCAGTGGTTCGAGGGCTACGAGTCCTCGTTCGAAGGGAGCGCGCGATGACGACGACCGAGACCCGGCCCACGCCCGCCGCTCCCGTGGGCGGCGTCCAGCGACTGACGTTCGCCAAGGCGATCACCGCCGGACTCCGCCGGGCGATGGCCGACGACCCCTCCGTCATGCTGATGGGAGAGGACGTCGGCCGGCTCGGCGGGGTGTTCCGCGTCACCGACGGGCTGCAGGCCGAGTTCGGCGCGACGCGCGTGGTCGACACGCCGCTCGCCGAGTCGGGCATCGTCGGCACCGCGATCGGGCTGGCGCTGCGCGGCTACCGCCCGGTGGTCGAGATCCAGTTCGACGGCTTCGTCTTCCCGGCGTTCGACCAGATCACGACGCAGCTGGCGAAGATGCACTACCGCTCGCGCGGGGCGCTGACGCTGCCGGTGGTCGTCCGCATCCCGTACGCCGGCGGCATCGGCGCCGTGGAGCACCACAGCGAGTCGCCCGAGGTGCTGTTCGCGCACACCGCCGGGCTGCGCGTCGTCTCGCCGTCGTCGCCCGCCGCGGCGTCCGCGATGATCCGCGCCGCGATCGCCTCGCCGGACCCGGTGAGCTTCTTCGAGCCGAAGGTCCGGTACTGGGACAAGGGCGAGGTGGACCTGGGCGGTCCGGCTTCCGCGCCCGACGAGGGCACCTCGCCCGCCGACGAGGCTTCGCCCCGTCCCTCGTCGGCCACCGTGGACCTGTCCGTGCTGGACCGCGCGCGCGTGGTGCGCACCGGCACCGACCTCACCCTGGTCGCCTACGGCCCCACGGTGGCGACCGCGCTCGCGGCAGCCGAGTCGGCCGCGTCGTCGGGCACGTCGATCGAGGTGGTCGACCTGCGGGCGCTGTCGCCGCTCGACCTGCCGACCGTCGCCGAGTCGGTGCGCAAGACGCGCCGTTGCGTCGTCGTGCACGAGGCGCCGGTGCTCTACGGCGCCGGCGCGGAGGTCGCGGCGCGTCTGACCGAGGAGTGCTTCTACCACCTGGAGGCGCCCGTGCTGCGGGTCGGCGGGTTCCACGTGCCGTACCCGGTGGCCAAGGTGGAGCACGACTACCTGCCGAACCTCGACCGTGTGCTCGACGCGGTCGACCGCGCGATGGAGTTCTGAGCGATGCCGGTGCTGCAGCAGTTCCCGCTCCCGGACGCCGGCGAGGGCCTGACCGAGGCGGAGATCGTCGAGTGGCGCGTGATGCCCGGCGAGGCGGTCGCCGTCAACCAGGTGCTGGTGGAGATCGAGACCGCGAAGTCGCTGGTCGAGCTGCCGTCGCCGTGGGCAGGGGTCGTCACCCGCGTGCTCGTCTCGCCCGGCGACACCGTCCCCGTCGGCACGCCCATCGTGGAGATCGACACCGACCCCAACGGCACCGTGTCCACGCCCGTTCCGGCGCCTGCCGAGCCGGACGGCGCCGAACCGGTCGCCCCGGTGGCCGAGGGTGCGGACGACGAGAGCGGGGCGGTGCTCGTCGGGTACGGGACCGCCGGCGCGTCGGGGAGCCGGCGCCGGGCGCCGTCGCCGACGACGGCAGCGGTGACGCCCGGCTCGTCGGCCGCGGGCACGACGGCCGCCGGGGCGCCGGGGCGCGCGCTGGCCAAGCCACCGGTGCGCAAGCTGGCGCGCGACCTCGGTCTCGACCTCGACGTGGTCGCGGGCACCGGCCCCGGCGGCATCGTCACCCGCGAGGACGTGCTGGACCTCGCGGCACGCGCACAGGCGAAGGAGCTCGCCACCTATCCCGAGGACGACGCGCCGTGGTTGGCCAGCGGCACCGTCTCGGCGGACGGTCGACAGACGCGGGTGCCGGTGCGCTCGGTGCGCAAGCGCACCGCCGAGGCGATGGTCGCCAGCGCGTTCACCGCGCCGCACGTCACCGTGTTCCACACCGTCGACGTCACCAAGACGATGAAGCTCGTCGAGAAGCTGCGGGCCGACCGCGAGTTCGCCGACGTGCGCGTCACTCCGCTGCTGATCGCCGCGAAGGCGCTGCTGCTCGCGGTGCGCCGCCACCCGGAGGTCAACGCGTCCTGGGACGAAGGCACGCAGGAGATCGTCTACAAGCACTACGTCAACCTCGGCATCGCCGCGGCGACCCCGCGCGGGCTGTTGGTGCCCAACGTCAAGGACGCCCACCGGCTCGGGCTGCTCGGCCTGGCGCGCGCGCTCGCGGAGCTGACCGCCAACGCGCGCGCGAACAAGGTCAGCCCGGCCGACACCGCCGACGGCACCATCACCATCACCAACGTCGGGGTGTTCGGCATCGACACCGGCACGCCGATCCTCAACCCGGGCGAGGCCGCGATCCTCGCGTTCGGGGCGATCCGCCTCCAGCCGTGGGTGCACAAGGGCAAGATCAAGAAGCGCTACGTCACGCAGCTCGCGCTGTCGGTGGACCACCGGCTGGTGGACGGCGAGCTCGCTTCGCGGACGCTCGCCGACGTCGCCGCCGTGCTGGCCGAGCCGGCGCACGGGCTCGTCTGGAGCTAATCGGTCCCCGCCTCGTCGGCAGCGGGCGTGGGGTCGGGCTCGCTCTCGTCGAGCAGCACGTCGGCCGGCTTCAGGCGGAGGCGCTTGCGTACGACGAACGCGCCGGCCGCGGCCAGCACGCACGCGCCGGTCGCGCCTGCGGCGACACCGAGGCCGGTCGTGGTCGCGACCCTGGTGAGCGGGCCGCCGGCGTGGCGACCACTCAGGGGTCATCGAAGCACTACGCGCGCACGCGCGTGGCCGTTCTGAGCTCACGGAGCAGGCCGGCGGCGCCGAGCACGATCGCGATCGCCTCGGTGATCGCCGACGTCCACTCCGCGGCGCCCTCCCAGCGTGAGTGCACGCCGAAGAGTCCGGAGGGGCTCGTGGCGACGACGAAGGCCCCGAGCGTCGCCAGCCCGAAGCCGAACGCCAGGAACAGCGGCAGCCAGTGGCGCCAGACGAGCAGCAGCACGCCGATCGCCACGCCGGCGACCGCGTTGACCAGGAACGCCGGCCCGACGACGTCGACGTAGCGCATCCCGGTGCGCCACAGCTGGAAGTGGACGACGCCGGACACGACGACGCACACGGCGACGACCGCCCGCAGCAGCCAGGCCGTCCGCACGGCTCAGCCCGCCCCGGCCAGCACCTGGTCGCCGACGACGTGCACCGGAACCGGGTCCAGCGGCCGGGGCGCCGGTCCGCTGACGTTCGAGCCGTCGAGCGCGTACACCGACCCGTGGCACGGGCACAGCAGCTCGCCGCCGTGCGTGCCCACCGTGCACTGCTGGTGGGTGCAGATCGCCGACAGCCCGACGATGGTCCCGGCGTCCGCCTGCGTCAGGAGGATCGGCCGGCCGTCGAGCGTCACCGACAGCGCGCCGCCGACCGGCACGTCCGATACCGCGGCGATCGGTCCCGTGCTCTGCGCGCCCGGCGTCTGGTTCCCACCACTGCCGGTGCCCGACGAGCCACCGCCGCAGGCTGCCAGCACGCCGGCCCCCGCCAGCAGCCCCGCGCCGACCAGCACGTCACGCCTCGTCGGGCCGCCCCGGCCGGACGGACCTGCCTCGACCCGGTCGGCGGTGCCGACCTCGCGCGTCGTCTTCATCGCCACCCTCCGCGCTCCGTGGTGAGGCGAACCTAACCCGGCAGGATGGCCACGGCGAGGGCTGGAGCCTGTGCGTTCGCTGGGAGCCGAGCGTCGTGCCCGCGCACTACGGTGTGGGCATGTCGAGGGGTGGGCGACGGGTGCGTCGCGTGACGATGGTCCTGGCTTTCGTCGTCGTCGCGCTCGGGTTGGTCACCGCGCCGGCTGCGGCGCACGACGAGCTCGTCGGCACCACGCCGGCGGACGGCGCCACCGTCGACACCGCCCCCGACCAGGTGGTGCTGACCTTCGCCGAGCCGGCGGTGGCCCTCGGCACGCAGGTGCTCGTCACCGGCCCGGACGGGACGAACCTCTCGCAGGGCGACGCGCAGCTCGTCGGCTCCACCGTGGTGCAGGCCCTGGCCGCGGATCGCCCTGCCGGCGGCTACCGCGTCGACTGGCGCGTCACCTCTGACGACGGCCACCCGGTCACCGGCACGTTCACGTTCACCGCCACCAGCCCGGTGCCGGCGGCCACCACTGCGCCGCCCACGACGCAGCCCGCCCCGGCCACCGCCTCCCCGACGGCTCGCCCGGCCACTCCGACCCCCTCGGCCTCCGCGATCGCGCTACCGCCCGGGACGCAGGTGGACGACTCCATGCCGACGACGACCTCGGGCAGCAGCACGACCGTCGGGATCCTCGTGCTCGTGCTCGTCGTGCTGGCGCTCGTCGTCGTCCGGATCGGCCGGGCGCACAGCCTGCGACGCATCGCCGCCACGCGGGCGGCGGCCGACGAGGCGGCGGGCACCGGCGGAACGCCCGGCGAGGAGTAGGCCGGCGGGATGGCCGCGACCACGGCCCCCACGCCGCCGGCGGAGCGACCGCCGACGCGGACACGCACCCTGCCGGGCACCGCCCGTGCGCTGCTGACCGCCTCACCCGGGGTCCTCGCCGCGCCCGCGGGGGCGGCGGCCCTCGCGGGCGTCGCCTTCACGGGCGCGGCTGCGGCGGTCCTGCTCGGCGACCCGGGCGCGGTCGTCCGATGGGGGCTGCCCGTCGTCTCCTCGCTCACCCGCCTCGCCGCCGCCATGACCTGCGGGACCTTGGTGCTGGCCGCCGCCGTGCTGCCCTTCCGCCAGGGGGTGGGCGTGCGCCGCAGTACGACGAACGCGGAGCGCGCGGGGGCGACCGCGGACGCGTGGTCCACGGGCGTGTGGCTGGTCGGCGTCTCAGCCGCCGCCTGGACCGTC
>CAZFTZ010000260.1:0-3124 GCA_964521875.1 uncultured Cellulomonas sp.
GGCGCGCGACCAGCGCGGCCTCCTCCTCGCGCCACAGTGGCTCGGTGTCCACCAGCGTGCCGTCCAGGTCCCAGAGCACGGCCGCGGGCAGGGCTGCGCGGGCCATCGGATTCCTCCGTCGGGGGGTGGGGTGCGAGGTGACGAGGGTACCCCGGCGGGAGCCGACGACGAGCGCCTAGGCTGGTGCGGTGAGCGAGAACGCAGCCGGCGACCTGCCGGCCGGCGAGACGGTGCTGCTGGCCGCCTTCGAGGGCTGGAACGACGCCGGCGCCGCCGCGACGCAGGCCGTCGCCTACCTCGCCGAGGTGTGGGACGCCGAGCAGGTCGACGAGCTCGACCCCGAGGAGTACCACGACTTCCAGGTGAACCGGCCCGTGGTGGGCACCGGTCCCGACGGCACGCGCGAGATCACCTGGCCCACCACGTCGGTGTCGCTGGCCACGACGCCCCAGACCGGCCGGCCGGTGGCGCTGGTGCACGGCATCGAGCCGTCGATGCGCTGGCGGCGGTACTGCAGCGAGCTGCTGGACATCGCCGCCGGGCTGCACGTGGAGTGGGTGGTGACGGTCGGCGCCCTGCTGGCCGACGTGCCCCACACGCGGCCGATCCCGGTCACCGTCTCGGCCGACGACGACGCGGTCGCCACGGCGCTGGACCTGGAGCGCAGCACCTACGAGGGACCCACCGGCATCGTCGGCGTGCTGCAGCACGAGGCGGCGGCGCGAGGGCTCAAGGCGGTGTCGCTGTGGGCGGCGGTGCCGCACTACGTGGCACATCCGCCGTCACCGAAGGCGACCCTTGCGCTGCTGCACCACCTCGAGCAGCTTCTGGGTGAGCCCATCCCGCTGGGCGAGCTGCCCGACGACGCCGCGGCCTGGCAGGCCGGGGTCGACGAGCTGGCCGGCGAGGACTCCGAGATCGGCGAGTACGTGCGCCAGCTCGAGCAGGCGAAGGACACCGCCGACCTGCCCGAGGCGTCGGGCGAGGCGATCGCCCGCGAGTTCGAGCGCTACCTGCGGCGGCGCGACAAGGGCACCGGCAACTGACCTCTCGCGGCCGCATCGGGCCCGTCCGGGGTATCACGCCGTCCGCCTTCTGCTCTGCATACTCCGGGGAGGTATGCCGGCCGTCCGCGACCCGCGGCGCGCCCACCGCACCGGAGGGAGACGACGATGACCGTGCGCGGTCAGGACTACCAGGCGGCGCTGGACGCCGCCGTGCAGCACGCGCAGAAGTGGCTCGCCGAGGTGGGCGACCGCGCCGTCCCGCCGGCGGTCGACGTCGACCAGGTGCTGGCCGGCCTCGACCGCCCGCTGCCCGACGAGGGTGCCGACCCCGCCGCAGTCGTCGAGGAGCTCGCCGCAGCGGTGGAGCCCGGGCTGATGGCGATCGGCTCCGGCCGGTTCTTCGGCTGGGTGATGGGCGGCACGCTGCCCGCCTCGCTCGGCGCGGACGTGCTGGTGAGCGCCTGGGACCAGAACGCCGGCATGCGCACCCCGACACCCGGCGTCGCCGCCGTCGAGGAGACCGCGGCACGCTGGCTGCTCGACACCCTGCACCTGCCCGCGGGGGCCGACGTCGGGTTCCCCACCGGCGGCACCACCGCCAACTTCGTCGGGCTCGCCGCCGGCCGCCACGCCGTGCTCGAGAGGGCCGGGTGGGACGTCAACGCGCGCGGGCTCGTCGGCGCACCCCCGGTGCACGTCGTCGCCGGCGAGCAGCGCCACGATTCGGTGGACCTGGCGCTGCGCTATCTCGGCCTCGGCCTGCCGGCCACGGTGGCCGTCGACGCCGAGGGCGCCGTGCGCGCCGACGCGCTGGCGGACGCCCTGGCCGCGTTCCCGCCGGGAGAGCCGGTGATCGTCGTGCTCCAGGCGGGCAACCTGCACTCCGGCGCGTTCGACCCGTTCGGCCCGGCGATCGCCGCTGCGCATGCCGCGGGCGCGTGGGTCCACGTCGACGGCGCGTTCGGCCTGTGGGCAGCCGCCAGCCCCAAGCTCGCCCACCTCACCGAGGGCATGGCCGACGCCGACTCCTGGGCGACCGACGCCCACAAGACCCTCAACGTCACCTACGACTGCGGCATCGCGATCGTCGCCGACCCCGTGGCCGTGCGCTCCGCCCTCGCCACGCACGCCGCCTACATCTTCGACGCGCCCGGCGCGGCCAACCCGTACGAGAAGGTCCCGGAGATGTCCCGGCGGGCCCGGGGCGTGCCGGTCTGGGCGGCGCTGCGCCAGCTCGGGCGTATCGGCGTCGCCGACCTCGTCGGGCGCCGCGCCGAGAACGCCGCGGCGATCGCCGCGGGCCTGGAGACGATCGACGGCGTGGAGATCCTCAACGACGTCGTCTACACGCAGGTCTGCTTCGCGCTGCCGGACGACGCGCGCACGCAGGCCGTCGGCGCCGCGCTCGTCGCCGACGGCGACGCCTGGATCTCCGGCTCCCGCTGGCGGGACCGCGCCGTGCTGCGTGTCTCGGTGAGCAACTGGTCCACCGACGCCACGGACGTCGTCCGCACCGTGGACGCCGTGCGGCGCGCGGTGGCTTCGACCGCCTGAGCTGCCCGGGGACGACGAACGAGGGGCGACCGGGACCGCGCGGGTCCTGGTCGCCCCTCGTGACGTGGGCCGCTGCGAGGCTCGCAGCTCCTCGTGCCACCGCGGGAACGCTCACCACCCGCGGGGGCGGTGGTCCGCCACCGGGCAGGGCAGCGGACCGGGTCGGCGGTGGCCTGTCAGGCGGACTGGTGGAACGTGCGGCTCAGCACGTCGAGCTGCTGCTCCTTGGTCAGCTTGACGAAGTTGACGGCGTAGCCGGAGACGCGGACCGTCAGGTTCGGGTACTTCTCCGGGTGGTCGATCGCGTCCTGCAGCGTCTCGCGGTTCAGCACGTTGATGTTGGCGTGGTACAGACCCTCGCCCATGCCGGCGTCGAGGATGCCGACGAGGTTGGTGACCTGCTCGTCCTTGGTCCGGCCGAGGCCCGACGGCGTGATGGTGTTCGTCAGCGAGATGCCGTCCAGCGCGTCGTCGTAGTCGAGCTTCCCGACCGACAGCATCGAGGCGACCATGCCATGGGTGTCCATGCCGTTCTCCGGGTTGGCGCCCGGGGCGAACGGCGT
>CAZFTZ010000261.1:0-19262 GCA_964521875.1 uncultured Cellulomonas sp.
CCGGGTGGCCGGCCGCCGCCGCCGCCGGGGGGATCCTCGCGCTGGCCGCGCTGCGGTTCGATACGTGGGCGGCGCTGGGGTCGCCCGCCCGAGTCGCGCGGGGCCGGGGAGCACCTGGCTGCGGGGCCCCGCCTCTGGATCACCGCGATCGGTCAGTCTCCTGCCGACCCCAGCCGCCAGTGCTTGCTCCACGGCTTGAGCGAGCCCGTGCCGTGGTGCTTGCCCGGAGGCGTCGCCTTGACCTTGCCGGTCACGGAGACCACCTCGGCCCGCTGGCCCGTCGCGCCCTGCAGGTGCAGCACCAGCGCCTTGGTGTCCTTGGTGGCGTCGGAGCCCAGCGTGAACGGGATCGTCGTGCCGCCCTGGTCGAAGTACAGCGGGTCGGACACCGACAGCGCCGGGTCGACGGCGTCGTACGTGATCGCCGGGCTCTGGTCGATGACGTCGCCGGTGTAGGCCGAGAACGTCGAGACCTGGTACGTGATCGGGAACGACGTCGTGGTGGAGGTCACCCCGAGCTTCGCCAGCGGCACCGGGAGCAGGATGGTGTCGCTGTCGTAGACGTTGGTGTCCACGTCGCCCCAGTTGAAGTTCACCGGCACCAGGGTCTGCGCACCGGTGGTGAGGTTGGCGACGACGACGATCGGCACGTCGGCGCTGGGGTAGTTCTGCTCCCAGACGTCGAAGTCCGGCACGCCGTCACCGGTGGTGTCGATGAGGATCTCCGGCCACTGCGCGGCGCCGTCGACGGCCCACTCGCCCCAGGTCGTCAGGCCGAACCACAGGTAGCCGGAGGCGGAGCCCGTGCCGACGTACCGCAGGTCGCCGGAGTCCTGCGACCCGAACAGCGTGCAGCCGCTGGTCTGCGTGCCCTTGCACTGCTGCAGCCTGCCGCTCGTCGCGCCGAGCTGCAGCACCGACACCAGGGATGCGAACTCCTCGTTGCCGGAGCCCTGGTCGAAGCCCTTGCCGGAGAGCGCCAGCGCGGACGTGGCCGACGAGCCCTTGCCGACGGTCACCGCCTTGGTCGAGGTCGACGACGTGGGCTTGACCGCCCCGTAGACCGGGACCCGCAGCGCGGCCTTGCCCTGCTCCGCGACCAGCACCCGGCCCGACGAGTCGGACACGTAGGAGCGCGGCACACCGATGCCGGAGTCGAGGCTCATCGTCGGGTCGAGCGTCTTAGTGAGCTTGCTCGGCACCACGGTGAGCGTCACCGTCACCTTCGCGGTCCTGCCCGCCCTCACCGTCACCGTCTTCGGGGACACCGTGTAGGTGACGCCCGGCTGGGCGGTGATCGCGTCGTAGGACAGCGACAAGGTCCTGCTGCGGTTGCTCGTGTTCTCGACGGCGAGCGTCCGGGTGAAGGACTGCGACTTCTTGTCGATGGACACCGGCACCACGCCGAACGAGGCGGAGACCGCGCCCTTGACGTCCAGGTCGTACACCAGCACGTCGTTGGTCACCGCAGCGGCGGCGTCGACCCGGCCGGCGCCGACGCGGTTGGGTCCGTAGATCGGCCCGGTCTGGTCGTCGCCGGAGTAGACGTCGTGACCGGCGGTGTTCATCAGGTCGGCCTTGAGCTGCTCGGTGCTCCACGTCGGGTGCGCCACCTTGGCCAGCGCCGCGATGCCCGCGACGTTCGGGGTCGCCATCGACGTGCCGGACTCGACCAGCACGCCGTTGCCGGAACCGAGCCCGGCGGACGCGATGGTGTCGCCGGGAGCGGCGAGGTCGGGCTTGACCACGCCCACCGTGCCGTGCGTGCCGCGCGAGGAGAACGAGCTCACCGTGTCGGTGATGCCGGGCGTCACGCTCTTCACGGTGGCCGCGAGGGCGCCGTCGAACGTGACGACCAGCGTGCCGGCGGTGGCAGCCGCCTGCAGGCGGTCCGTCTCGGCCTTGGGCAGCTGGATCACCGGGATGGCGTCCGAGCCGGTGATGCCGGCGGCGAACACGTCGAGCGACGAGGTGAAGATCGCCCCGATCGCCCCGGCCGCCGCGGCGTTCCCGGCACGTGCCGCGGAGCCGCAGACGCGGGTGGCGTCGTTGTCGTCCCAGTACTGCCACACGATCTTCCCCGCGACGGCCGCGGCGTCGGTGGCGCTGTACGGCGCGCAGCCGTCGGCGTTGTCCGCCGGGCTGACGACGACCGTCCCGGACACCGGTGCCGACGAGGCCCACGGGTAGGCGATGGAGAACTGCCCGGCGGCGATGCCCGCGACGTCGGCCGGGGCGTCCACCTGGAGGCCGTCGCGGAGCTGGTAGGCGTCGACCGTCGAGGCGACCGCGACCGCGCGGGTCGCGTTGCCCGGCGAGCCACCGGCGTCCGTCAGGTCGCCCGCGTTGCCCATCGCGATCACCGGCAGCACGCCGTGCTTGGCGAGCTGGTCGACCACCGCGTTCTCCGGGTCGTCGGCTGGCGCGTAGTCCGAGCCGAGAGACAGGTTGACGATGTCGAGGTGGTCGGAGAAGTCGCCGTCGCCGTTCGGGTCGAGCGACCAGTCGAGGGCCGGGATGACGACGTCGGTCGAGCCCTCGCAGCCGAACACCTTGAGCGCATACAGCGAGGCGAGCGGCGCCATGCCGGGTGCGACCGTCATCCCGTACAGGTCGTCGCTGGACAGCGCGGCGTAGTCACCGGTGAACGTCGTGCCGTCCCCGTTCACGCCGTAGCCGCCCACGATGCCGGCGACGTGCGTGCCATGGTTGTTGCAGCCGAGCGGGTTGGTGTCCGGGTGGGGCACCGGCTGGTAGGTGTCCGTGTCGTCCGGGTCGGCGTCGTAGTCGTCGCCGACGAAGTCGTAGCCGCCGACGACCTTGGCCGTCGGGACCCAGGCGGAGGCCGGGTCGGCGTGCGCGGCGTCCCACGCCGCGACCGTGCCGGCGCCGCCGAAGTCGGCGTGCGTGTAGTCGATGCCGGTGTCGATGATGCCGACCTTGACGCCGGTGCCGAGGTTGCCCGCCTGCCAGTCGCTGATCGCGTTGGTCAGCTGCGCGGTGCTGGCGTTCTCGAGCTTCTTGGGCACCAGCGGGGTGATGCTGACGACATCGCTGCGGGCGGCGAGGGCCGCGATCGCGTCGGCGTCGAGGTCCGCGGCGAAGCCGGGAACCGCGTTGGAGACGGTGAACAGCTGGGCCGCGGCGGAGTCCGTGGCGCGTGCCGCACCGAACGCGGCCTTCGCGGTGGCGGCCACCGCATCGCGCCGCACCTTCGCGGCGACCTTGCCGGCGGCCGACGAGCTTGCGTCCGCGGCAGCGTCGGCGGCGCCGGACCCGGACAGCTGGACGAAGACCTGGTGCCGGCCACCGGCCGCGGTGACGAGCGACGCCGACAGCTTCGAGGCCGCGACGTCGTCTGCCGAGACGATCGGTGCCGCGCCGGGATCTGCTGCCGCGGACGCCGGCAGGGCGATCCCGAAGGACCCGACCAGTGCCGCGACGGTCGCGGCGGACAGCAGCGTGCCGCGCCTGCGGATGGACCGTGGTGCCATGCGCACATCCCTTCGCCGGGTGGGAAACCGATGGTCAGGGCGCACCTGAGGACCGCCTGCCGTCCACCGACCCGTCACGGCGGACCTGACCGCCGCACCGGTGAGTCACGGGTGGTGTTCACCGGAGTGGCTGCGCCAACTTACGACATACCCGGCATTTGCACAGGGGCGGACATCGATCGTTAACGCACGTGTCACCCGGTGGGCGCAACGCGGTCAGCGGCGCGCCGGCGGTGCGGTGGTGCCGCGCACGACGAGTTCGGTCGGCACGGCGACCCGCTGGTGCACCGGCCGGCCCTCGGCGCGCATCTGCTCGAACAGCAGCCGCACCAGCTCGTTGCCGATCTTGTGGAAGTCCTGGCGCACGGTGGTCAACGGCGGGAACGAGAACTCGCTGAGCGCGATGTCGTCGAAGCCGACGACCGAGACGTCGTCGGGTACCCGGCGCCCACCCTCGTAGAGCGCGCGCATCAGCCCGAACGCCATCTCGTCGTTGGCGCAGTAGACCGCGGTGACCGTGGGGTCGGCCGCGATGCTGCGACCGAGCCGGTAGCCGGAGGCTGCCGTCCAGTCGCCCCGGAGCACGGGTGGCGGGGCGATGCCGGAGCCCTCCAGGCAGCGGTGCCAGGACGCCAGCCGGACGTTGGCCGGCTCGGAGTCGTCGGGCCCCGCGAGGTGGTGCACGGTGGCGTGTCCCAGCCCGAGCAGGTGCTGGACGGCGGCGATGGTGCCCTGCACCTGGTCGGCGACGACGGCCACCGGGTAGTGCCCCACCAGACGGGAGTCCGAGACGACGACGGGAAGTCCGGCGGGCAGGGTGAGCGACTCCGGTGTCGCCTCCTCGGCGCGGATGATGACGAGCCCGTCGATCGACTGGTGCGTCAGCAGGTGGGCCGCGGTCTCCCAGTCGTCCGCCCCTGCGTGCCGGACGTCGACCAGCGTCACGGCGTAGCCGTGGGCGCGGGCAGCCTCGATGACCCCTTCGGTGGTGAGCGCCTCGCCGGTGCGCTCGAACCGGTGGGCGAGCAGCCCGATGGTGCCGAAGGCGCCGTTGCGCAGCGCGCGTGCGGCGTGGTTGGGGGAGTAGCCGAGCTGGTCCATCGCCACGGTCACCCGCGCCCGGGTCTGGGGACTGACCCGGGCGGCGCCGGTCGACACGCGGGACACGGTCTGGGCCGAGACGCCCGCCAGGCGTGCGACGTCCTCGATGGACGGACCACGGCGTCGGCGTCCCGCGGTGCTGGGCATGCGCGCATGCTAGCGCCCCACGCTGCGCATTCGTGGCGACGTAAACATCGGGCGGCCCACTGTACGGAATCGTGACCCGCCCGTGACCGCGGTTCGTTGACAGCGGCGACGCGGGTGCCCCTATGTTTACGTCAACGCACTCCGTCGACGACGAGGAGGACGGCGCGGGCTGCGGCCCCCTGGGAGGCAGGGTGCGGCGCGGTACGGACCGACGCAGGGCCAGACACTCACATCAACGAAGAAGGAGTTGTCACCAGATGAAGACAGCCAGGAAGTGGGCCGCGCTGGCGGTCGTGCTGCCGCTGAGCTTGGCGATGGCCGCGTGCAGCGGATCGTCGGAGACGCCGTCCGACAACGGCTCGGACGGCGGGAGCTCGTCGGCCCCGACCGCCGAGATCACCGGCAACCACCTCACCGTGTGGTGCTGGGACCCGAACTTCAACATCTACGCCATGAACGAGGCCGCGAAGGTCTACCAGAAGGACCACCCGGACTTCACGCTCGACGTCCAGGAGGTCCCGTGGGACGACCTGCAGACGAAGCTGACGACGATCGCCCAGGCTCAGCAGTACGACCAGCTGCCTGACATCTTCCTCATGCAGAACAACGCGTTCCAGAAGAACGTCATCAACTACCCCGACCTGTTCACCGACTACAGCTCCTCCGGCATCGACTACAGCCAGTACCCCGAGGGCGTTGTCGCCTACTCGGTGATCGACGGCACCAACTACGGCCTGCCGTTCGACAACGGCACCGCCGTCACCGCGCTGCGCACCGACGTGCTCGAACAGGCCGGCTACACGGTGGAGGACTTCACGGACATCTCGTGGAGCGACTTCCTCACCAAGGGCAAGGACGTGCTGGCGAAGACCGGCAAGCCGCTGCTGTCCGGTCAGGCCGGCTCCGTCGACACGATCATGATGATCCTGCAGAGCGCCGGCGCCTCGCTGTTCGACGCCGACGGCAACCCGACCATCACGGACAACGACGCGCTGCTCAAGGCGATCGACGTCTACCAGCAGCTGGTGAAGGCGGGCGTCTTCATCGAGGTCAACTCGTGGGACGAGTACATCGGGACGCTGGTCAACGGCCAGGTCGCCGGGACGGTCAACGGCATCTGGATCGCCGGCTCGATCGAGAGCGCCGAGGACCAGTCCGGCAAGTGGGACATCACGAACCTGCCGAAGCTCGACGGCGTCGACGGCGCGACGAACTACTCGGCGAACGGCGGCTCGTCGTGGGCCGTCAGCTCCCAGGGCAACGCCCCGCTGGCGTTCGACTTCCTGAAGTCGACGTTCGCCGGGTCGACCGACTTCTACGACACGATTCTGCCGACCTCGGGCGCGATCGCGAACTGGATCCCGGCCGGCGAGAGCACGGTCTACAGCCAGCCGGTCGCGTTCTTCGACAACGACCCGATCTACTCCAAGGTCCTCGACTACGCCGCCAAGGTGCCGAGCAACAACACCGGCGCCTACTACTACGAGGCGCGTGACGCCGTGGGCGCCGCGGTCACGAAGATCATCGGCGGAGCCGACGCGGCCTCGTCCCTGAAGGAGGCCCAGGACACGGTCGAGTTCGCCATGAAGTGATCGTCGTCCCGCTGTGAACGGGCGGGGGCCGGGTTGCCGGCCCCCGCCCCTCGGCTCACGAAGGTGGTTCTCTCGTGTCGGTCTTCGCCTCGCGGGCAGCGACGCCCGTGGTCTTGACGGAAGGGGGCGGCGAGCTGTCGCCGCCCGAGAAGCGCGGCCGGTTGCGGATCGCGCAGAAGCGCAACCTGACGGGCTGGGTCTTCCTGCTGCCCGCGGCGCTGCTCATCCTCTGGATGAACTTCTACCCGATGGTCCAGGCATTCGTCATCTCGCTGAAGACCGGCAAGGGAAACAGGCTCAGCTTCGCCGAACCGCTCTGGTACAACTACCAGCGGCTGTTCCAGGACGACGTGTTCATGCTGACGCTGAAGAACACGTTCATCTACCTGGTCGTCCAGGTTCCGATCATGCTGGTCCTGGCGCTGGTCCTGGCGAATCTGCTGAACAGCCGGAACCTGCGGTTCCGCGGCCTGTTCCGCACCGCGATCTTCCTGCCCTGCGCCGTGGGCCTGGTCTCGTACTCGCTGGTGTTCCGGACGATGTTCGCCAACGACGGGTTCGTCAACGACGCGCTGCAGTGGCTCCACCTCATCGACCAGCCGATCAACTGGCTGGGCCAGGCGGGCACGGCGCGCCTGGTGATCATCCTGGGCCTGCTGTGGCGCTGGACCGGCTACAACATGGTGTTCTACCTGGCGGCGCTGCAGAACCTGGACTACTCCACGCTCGAGGCGGCGAAGATCGACGGCGCCAACGCGTTCCAGACGTTCTGGCGGGTCACGGTCCCGCAGCTCAAGCCGATGATCCTGCTCACGGCGATCATGTCGACCAACGGCACGCTGCAGCTGTTCGACGAGTCCTGGAACCTGACCCAGGGCGGCCCGGCGAACCAGTCGATGTCGATGGCGCACTACATCTACCAGCTGGCATTCCAGCGCAACCCGAACGCCGGCTACGCGGCCGCGCTGTCCTACGCCATCCTGATCATGGTCGCCATTCTCGCGGCACTCCAGATGAAGGTGGGTGACAAGCGTGACTAAGCACCTGCGCCAGGTCCCGGGATACGCATTCCTGACCGTCGTCGCGATCTTGTCGGTGTTCCCGCTGTACTTCATGCTCGTCTCGTCGACGAACACCACCCAGCAGGTGCTCGCGTCGCGGCTGCTGCCGGGCAGCAACCTGCTGCAGAACTTCCGCGACCTGCTGGACAACCAGAACCTCGGGTCGGCGTTCTGGCACTCGACCGTCAACGCGGTCCTGACGACGGTGCTCGCCCTGGTGCTGTGCTCGATCGCGGGCTACGCGTTCGAGATCTACCACACCCGGGGCAAGGACCGGATGATGGGGTTCCTGCTGCTGGCGATCATGATCCCGTTCGCGGCGACGATGATCCCGCTGTTCCAGATGTTCGCTCGGTTCGGCATGGTGAACTCGACGTGGGCGCTGGTGCTGCCGGCGATCTCGACGCCGTTCCTCATCCTGCTGTTCCGGCAGTCGGCCCGGTCGTTCCCGCACGAGATCCTCGAGGCCGCGCGGATCGACGGGCTCCGCGAGCTGGCGATCTTCGCGCGGATCTTCATTCCGACGATGCGCTCGACGTACTCCGCGGCGGCCGTCATCACGTTCATGGCGGCGTGGAACAACTTCCTGTGGCCGCGCGTCATCCTGCTCGACGACAACGTGCAGACCATGCCGATGCTCATCTCGAACCTGCGCGCCGGCTACACCACCAACTACGGCATGCTCATGCTCGCCGTTCTGATCGCCTCGCTGCCGACGATGGTCATCTTCCTCGTACTGCAGCGCAGCTTCGCCGAAGGCATCACAGGAGCTATCAAGTGACATTCGACATCGCCCGGATCGCCGACCCGCGGTACTTCGCGGAGAACCGCCTTCCCGCCCGTTCCGACCACCGCTGGTTCCGCACCGCCGACGAGGCGGCATCCGGCGTCAGCGGATACGAGCAGACGCTCGACGGGACGTGGAAGCTCCACTACGCGAAGAACCCCGCCCAGACTGTGCCCGGCTTCGAGGCACCGGACCATGACTGCTCGTCCTGGGACGACATCCCGGTGCCGGCGCACATCCAGCTCCAGGGCTACGACCGGCCGCAGTACACCAACGTGCAGTACCCGTGGGACGGCTACGAGGACGTCCGGCCCGGTCAGGTGCCGCAGCGGTACAACCCCGTGGCCAGCTACGTGCGGACGTTCACGCTCGACCGGCCGCTGGAGAGAGGTGAGCGGCTGGCGGTGGTCTTCCACGGCGTGGAGAGCGCGGTCGCGGTGTGGCTCAACGGCGTCTACGTCGGCTACGCCTGCGACTCGTTCACCCCGTCCGAGTTCGACCTGACGGACGCGCTGCTCCCGGGCGAGAACAAGCTCGCGGCGCAGGTGTTCAAGTGGAGCGGGGCCTCGTGGATCGAGGACCAGGACTTCTACCGGTTCTCCGGCATCTTCCGCGACGTGCTGCTGGTGCGGCGGCCCGCGGCGCACCTCGAGGACGTCCGGGTGCGCGCCACGCTGTCCGGTGACCTGTCGCAGGCCCTGCTGAGCGTCCGTGCCGTCACCACGGGCGCGGCCACGGTCCGGGCGGTCGTCGAGGGGATCGGGGAGCTGGCCGACGACGGCAGCGGCGAGCTCGTCGGGCGATGGGAGAACCCGCACCCGTGGAGTGCCGAGGACCCGTTCCTGTACCGGTTGCTGCTCGAGGTGCGCGACGACGCCGGCGCGCTCACCGAGGTGGTTCCGCTGCGCGTCGGCGTGCGGCGGTTCGCCATCGAGGGCGGCGTGCTGCGGATCAACGGCGAACGGGTCGTCTTCAACGGCGTCAACCGCCACGAGTTCGGCCTGCAGGGGCGCGTGGTGACGCGCGAGCAGACCGAGGCGGACGTCCGGCTGATGAAGGCCGCAGGCGTCAACGCCGTGCGCACCAGCCACTACCCGAACAGCTCGTTCTTCTACGACCTGTGCGACGAGTACGGGCTGTACGTCGTCGACGAGATGAACCTCGAGTCGCACGGTCTGTGGGATGCCGTCCAGCGTGGGCGCATGACGCTCGACGAGGCGGTGCCGGGCGACCGCCCTGAGTGGCTGCCCGCGCTGCTGGACCGCGCCACCAGCCTGTACCAGCGCGACAAGAACCACCCGAGCGTGGTGATGTGGTCGTGCGGCAACGAGTCGTTCGGCGGCAGGGACATCTTCGAGGTGTCGCAGTACCTGCGCTCGGTCGACGACCGGCCGGTGCACTACGAGGGCGTGCGCTGGGACCGCCGGTACCCGGAGACGAGCGACGTCGAGAGCCAGATGTACACGCCGGTCGCCCAGATCGAGGAGTACCTGGCGTCGCACCGCGACAAGCCGTTCATCCTGTGCGAGTACGCGCACGCGATGGGCAACTCGTTCGGCGCGGTCGACAGGTACGTCGACCTGGCGTACCGCGAGCCGCTCTTCCAGGGCGGCTTCATCTGGGACTTCGCGGACCAGGCGATCCGGCTGACCGACCGCTACGGCCACGACTTCCTCGGCTACGGCGGCGACTGCGGCGACGCGCCCAGCGACTACGAGTTCTGCGGCAACGGCATCCTGTTCGCCGACCACACGCCGACGCCGAAGCTGCAGGAGGTGCGCTACCTCTACCAGCCGCTGCGGGTCGCGATCACCGGCGACGTGTTCGCGGTGGAGAACCGGCACCTGTTCACGGACTCGTCGACCTACGACTGCGTGGTGACGCTCCGGCGCGAGGGCGCTGTGCTCGACGAGCGGGCGGTCGACACCGCCGTGGCGCCGGGCACCTCGGAGAAGTACTCGCTGCCGTTCGCCCTCCCCACCACGTCGGGGGAGTACACGGTCGACGTGTCGTTCCGGCTCCGTCACGCGAACCGGTGGGCGGACGCCGGGCACGAGGTGGCGTGGCAGCAGGCGGTACTCACCGTCCCGGGCGCGCCTGCCCTCCGGCCGGCGGCGAAGGCGCCGGAGCTGGTCGACGGCATCCACAACGTCGGCGTCCGGGGCGAGCACTTCACCGCGCTGTTCTCCAAGCTGTACGGCGGGCTCGTCTCCTACCGCTACGGGCTGAGCGCGGACGGCGGGCACGAGCTGCTCCGCTCGATGCCGCGGCCCTGCTTCTGGCACGCGCCGACCTCCAACGAGCGGGGCTGGCGGATGCCGTTCGAGGACGGCCAGTGGCTGCTCGCCAGCCGGTACGCGGACGTGGACCGGAGCGTCGAAGCCCCGGTCGTCGGCCAGGGGGACGGGTTCGTCGACGTGCGGTACCGGTACGTCCTGCCGACCACGCCGCGCAGCACCTGCGACGTGACGTACCGGGTGTCCGGAGACGGCCGCGTCGACGTGACGCTCGTCGTGCAGCCCGGGGACGGCCTGCCGGACATGCCGGAGCTGGGGATGCTGTTCGAGGCGCCGGCGGACCTGCAGCACCTGCGCTGGTACGGCGACGGGCCCGACGAGTGCTACGTCGACCGTCGCAACGGCGCGCGCCTCGGTGTCTACTCCGGTGAGGTCGCGGACCAGCTGACGCCCTACCTGCGCCCGCAGGAGGCCGGCAGCCGCACCGGCGTCCGCTGGGCCACGGTGACCGACGACCGCGGTGCCGGGCTGAGGTTCGAGTGCGACGGCTCCATGGAGTTCTCCGCGCTGCCGTGGACGCCGTTCGAGGTGGAGAACGCCGCCCACCACGTCGAGCTGCCGCCCAGCCACCACACGGTGCTCCGGCCGGCGCTGATGCGGCGCGGGGTCGGCGGCGACGACTCGTGGGGCGCTCGCACGCACCCGGAGTACCTGCTGCCTGCCGGCCAGGAGCTGACGTTCAGGTTCGCGTTCCAGGGCATCCGGTAGCCGGATTCGTCCCCGTTGGGGGTGTTCGCCCGGCGTTCGCCTGCGCGTCGCCGGGCGGACACCCGCGCTGACTACACGTTGCCCATGAGTCTTCAGCGTCGTGGATCCGTGGCGGCCGTCGTCGCCCTCGCCGTCGCCGGTCTCGGCCTGCCCACCGCCGCCCTCGCGGCCGGCGGCACCCCGGACGTCCAGATCACCGAGATCGAGTACAACACGTCGGAGTTCGTCGAGCTGACGAACGTCGGGGACGTTCCGCAGAGCTTCGCCGGCTGGTCGTTCGACGACGACTCCCGGACGCCGGGCGGGTTCGACCTGTCGGGCTTCGGCACCGTGTCGCCGGGTGAGTCGGTGATCATCGCCGAGGACAGCGCGGCCTACTTCCGGGCCGACTGGGGCCTGCTGCGGTCCGTCAAGGTGCTGGGCGGCAACTCCGACAACCTCGGCAACGGCGACGAGGTCAACATCTTCGACGCGAGCGGCGCGCTCGTCGACCGCCTGACCTACCCGGGCGACAAGGCGATGGCGTCGGTGAGCGGGCACGTCGCCGGCTCCGCCGGCCTCGTCGCGACGAACCTGCCGGCGGGCTGGTCGGCGGCCGGCACCCCGTGGGCGCTGTCGGGCACCGGGGACTCGGAGGGCAGCTGGACCTCGTTCAGCGGCGGCACCGGCTCGCCGGGCTCCAGCACGCTGGGAACGTCGGCCCCGTCGCAGGTACGCGACCCCCAGCCGGCCCCACCGCCGGCGCAGGACTGCGAGCCGGAGGCCGCCAGCGGGTCCGGCCCGGCGACCCCCGGCGCCGTCGTCTGGCCCGGCAGCCCCTCGGTGTCGGTCGTCGACAACGAGTGCGCGTGGACCACCGCCACCGGACCCGAGGGCCGCGACATGAGCGGCCTGGTGTTCGACGCGAGCGACCCGGGCGTGCTGTGGGCCGTGAAGAACAAGAGCTGGATCTTCCGCCTGGTGCAGACCGCCGACGGCGTGTGGGTGCCGGACACGGCCAACGGCTGGGGCAACGGCAAGCAGATCTTCTTCCCGGGCACCACCGGCCAGCCCGACTCCGAAGGCATCACGCAGGGACCGGACGGCACGCTGTACACCACGACCGAGCGCGACAACCTGACGAACAGCGTCGCCCTCAACACGGTGCTCGCGTTCGACCCGTCCGCCGCCGGGTCCTCCCTCACCGCGGTCGAGGAGTGGAACCTCACCGACGAGTTCCCCGAGCTGAAGACCGGCAGCAAGACGGAGGCGAACCTCGGCTTCGAGGGCCTGACGTTCCTGCCGGACGCCTACCTCGTCGGGAACGGCTTCGTCGACCAGTCCACCGGGACGCTGTACGACCCCGCCGACTACCCGCTGCACGGCACCGGCCTGTTCCTCACCGCGCTGGAGAACGACGGCAAGCTGTACGCCTACGCGCTCAACAGCGACGGGACGTTCCACCGGGTCGCCGTCGTGGACACCGGCATGGGCCACGTCATGGACGTCCAGTACGACACCGGCCTGCAGCGGGTCTGGGCGCTGTGCGACAACACGTGCGACGTCACCTCGACGGCGCTCGGCATCGACGGCCACGGCTTCTTCGCGCCGGCCGCGGTGTACACCCGCCCGGCCGGGCTGCCCGCGGTGAACGTCGAGGGCTTCGCGGTCGCGCCGTCGTCGACCTGCGCCGCCGGGACTCGGGAGGTCGTGTGGTCCGACGACGGCATCTCCGCAGCCGGTCACCAGGGGCACGCGCTCTACGGCGGGACGCTGCCGTGCAGCCTCGACCTCGGCGCGCAAGGCGTTGCGGAGTGGACCCAGCACGGCTCCTACGCCGCAGGCGACGTGGTGCGCGCGGACGGCGCGCTCTGGACCGCCGACCGGGCGGTGAAGGGTCAGAAGCCGGGTGTGCCGAACGGCGTCTGGTTGCGGACGACGTTCGCGCCGGACGGCACCGCGACGACCACCACGACCCTGCCGCCTGGGCAGGCCAAGAAGCGGTAGCCGGCCGGGCAGCGCGCCGGACCTCGCGGCACTCAGAAGTCGCGCCGCACCACCACCCGCCTGATCGTCGGCCGAGTCACCTCGCGGAACCCGGCCGCGAGGAACGCGGACAGCGGGCCGACGTTGAGCTCGCCCCAGGTGACCTCGGCACCGGGCTCGGTGGCCATCGGGTAGCCCTCGACCGCGCGGGCGCCCGCGGCCCGGGCGTGCTCGGCCGCGCCCCGTGCCAGGTGGTACGTCAGGTGGCGGCCGCGGTACCCGAGCCGCACGACGAAGCAGACGGCCGCCCACACCGAGTTGTCGTCCTTGTCCTCGGTGCGGCCTCTCCAGGCGACCGGGGAGTTGCGCACCCGCAGGAACCCGGCGCGCGGGCCGACCTCGCACCAGCCGACCGGCTCGTCGCCGAGGTAGGCGACGATGCCGCTGGTCCCGGGCGCCTCCGGGTCACCGGCACCGGTCTGCTCGCGCAGGTGGAACGCGCGCTCCTCGAACGGCATGGGGAACCACGCCCGATCCGCCCACACCTGGCGCTGGCACTGGCACAGGTGGGCGTAGCCGGCCCGGCCGAGCACCGTCTGCAGGTCCTCCCACGAGGCCTCGTTGGCCGGCACGATCCGCAGGTCGTCGTCCATGTGCACTCCCGGTGTCCTTAGGCGGCGTCCTCGGTCCAGGTGAGCTCGGTGCCGAGGAACGTCCCGAAGGCCCGCACCGCCTGGTCGATGCCGGCGCGCTCGTCGGCCGTCCAGGCTCGCGACGGGCGGACGACGACGTGAGCCACCCCGCCGCGACCGTCCCGGCGGTACGCCCACCGCCCGGCCGCCCGGCCGTCGACGAGCAGCCAGTGCACCGGCGGGCTCGGTGGCTGGTCCGCGAGCGGCACGCCCGCCGTGACGACGTCCCGGGTGCGGAAGTACGACATGACGAGCTCGTCGTAGGCCTGCACCAGGTCGACCCGGTGGTGGCCGGCGAGCACCGCCGGCGGTTCGCCGGGCGCGTGCCACCAGGTGAGGCCGTCGGCCTGGAAGCTCTCCAACCCGCCCGCGACGGCAGCGGTGGCGCGCCGCGCCTCGGTGAGCGTCAGGCTGGCCCACCCGGCGAGGTCGTGCGCGGTCGCCGGCCCGCGGGTCGGGTAGTAGCGGCGCGCCAGCTCGACGAGGGCCTCCTCGCGCGTGCGATCGTCGGGGACGGGTGCGCGCTCGTCGAGCAGCGCGTAGGTCTGCTGGTTGCCGCGCGCGACGCCGGAGCAGACGACACCCTCGAGCTCGGCGTCGAGCATGGCACCGCCGAGCGCGTACCCGGCGAGCGGCAGCCCGCCGTCGGACAGGCAGCGCGCGATCTCGGCCCGGGTGCGGTGGTAGCCGTCGGAGAGAGTCGCGGCGAGGATGCGCCGCACGGCAGCGCGCGTGTCGTCGTCCAACCCCCACTGCCGGTAGCCACCGGCGCTGGCACGTTGCACCCGGGGCGCCGTGGCGCGCAGCAGCCAGCGGACGTCCGCGGCGGTGACGTAGTGCCAGGTCGGCCGCAGCAGGTGGGTGCGCAGCACGCGGCCCGCGTCGAGCTCGCCGGCCACCTGCTGGCGGGTGAGCCCGGCGGTGCGCTGCGCGAGCGACCACGCCGAGGGCAGCAGGTCCTGCGACTGGACGGCCGCCAGGCGCCCGACGACGTCCGCGGCCGACGTCGCGGACGCCCGGCCGACGAGCTGGTTGGCCAGGCGCCGGCGGGCGAGGAGTGCGGGGTCCACGGTCCGCGAGCCTACGGACACGGTCCGACGGTCGGCCCGACGACGCCGGCCGGGCGAGGCCCGGACCCCGGGGCTACTCTCGTCGCGGAGGACCGCGATGGCGCTGGAACCCACCCTCATCGTCTCGGTCCGGCGGGCGCTCCACCTGCTCGACGCCGTCGGCGAGGCTAGCCGGCCGCTGCCCGCCAAGGCGCTGGCCCGACGAGCGGGGCTGCCGCTGGCGACGACGTACCACCTGCTGCGCACCCTGGTCCACGAGGGCTACCTGGCCCGGATCGACGGCGCCGGCTACGTGCTCGGCGAGCACGTGGCGACCCTCCTCGACGGCCCCGCCAGCGCGGCCCTGCGGGCGGTGCGGCGCCGCGAGATCCTCGTCGGCCTGCGCGACGAGCTGTCCGCCGCCGCGTACCTCTCGGAGCTCACCGACGGCGAGATCCGCCTGGTCGACGTCGCCGACAGCGCCGGGGCGCCGCGGGTGGACCTGTGGGTGGGCTTCGAGGACGCGGCGCACGCCACGGCCGTGGGCAAGGCGGTGCTGGCGGTGCTCCGACCGGAGGACCGCCTCGACTACCTGGGCCGGCACGGCATGGCCGACCTGACGCCGCACACCCTCACGGACCGGCGCGCGCTGCTGCACCAGCTCGAGACGCAGCCGGTGCTCTCGACGGACCGGGAGGAGTACGCGCTCGGCACGGCCTGCGTCGCGGTTCCGATCCCGGGCGTCGCGCAGCCCGCGGCGGTGGCGGTGTCGGTGCCGGCGCAACGGGTCGCGCGCATCGTCGGGCGAGCCGACGAGCTGCGGCGCGCGGCTGGACGGCTGGGCCTGGCCCTGTCGGCGTGACTCGCGTTGTCACCATCTGAACATCGGCCGCTGTCGGGCCGCGCCGCTCACGCGCACCCTGGTGACGACGGACAGCGACGTCTGGAGGTGCGACATGACGACGACCACACCGACCGCCCCGCACGGGACGACGAGCCTGGACCCGGAGGTCCGCCGGGGCCTGTACCGCACGATGGTGCTCATCCGGACCTACGAGGAGGCGATCCGACGGGAGTACTACGCCGACAAGGGTCCTGGCTTCGACATCGGCAAGGGGCTGGTCCCCGGCGAGATGCACCTGTCGGCCGGGCAGGAGCCCGTGGCAGCGGGCATCTGCGCCCACCTGACCGCCGAGGACGCCGTGACGGCCACCCACCGGCCGCACCACCTGGCCATCGCGCACGGCGTGGACCTGGCCGCGATGACGGCCGAGATCTTCGGCCGCGAGACCGGCCTGGGACACGGCCGCGGCGGCCACATGCACCTGTTCGACCCGTCGACGCACTTCTCCTGCTCGGGGATCATCGCCGAGGGCTACCCGCCCGCGCTGGGGCAGGCGTTCGCGTTCCAGCGGCGCGGCAGCGACCGGGTCGCGGTGGCGGTCACCGGCGAGGGCGCGGCCAACCAGGGCGCGTTCCACGAGTCGCTCAACCTCGCGGCGCTGTGGCACCTGCCGGTCGTGTTCGTCGTCGAGGACAACGACTGGGGCATCTCGGTGCCCCGGTCCGCCTCGACGAGCGTGCCCTCCAACGCCGATCGGGCCGCCGCCTACGGCATGCCCGGCCTGCGCGTCGAGGACAACGCGGTCGAGGGCGTCTGGGCAGCGGCGAAGGCGGCGGTCGCGCGGGCACGCGCCGGCGAGGGACCGAGCCTGGTCGAGGTCCACACGCTGCGGCTCTGGGGTCACTTCGAGGGTGACGCACAGGGCTACCGCCCGGACCTGGACGGCGTGGCCGGCCGCGACCCGCTGCCCACCTACCGGAGGGCGCTCGAGACCGACGGCGTGCTGCTGCCCGGTGACGCCGACGCCATCGCCCACGAGGCGAGCGACCGGGTGGAGGCGGCGATCGAGGCCGCCAAGGCCGCGCCGCTGCCGGACCCGGCGCACGCCACCGACTACGTGTTCGCGTGAGGAGGAGCCATGACCACGACGCAAGAACCCCTGGCGGCAGCGACGCACGGCACGCACCGCCTGACGACGGCGAAGGCGATAGCCGAGGGCGTCGCCTCGGAGATGCGCCGCGACCCGTCGGTCGTCTACCTCGGAGAGGACGTCGGCGCCTACGGCGGCATCTTCGGCGCCACCACCGGGCTGCTCGACGAGTTCGGGCCGTCGAGGGTCCTCGACACGCCCATCTCGGAGACGGCCTTCATCGGCCTGGGCATCGGGGCCGCCGTGGAGGGCATGCGCCCGATCGTCGAGGTGATGTTCTCCGACTTCATGGGGGTGTGCCTCGATCAGATCTACAACCACATGGCGAAGATCCACTACGAGTCCGGCGGGAACGTCTCGGTCCCGATGGTGCTGACGATGGCGGCCGGCGGCGGTTACAGCGACGCCGAGCAGCACTCGCAGTGCCTGTGGGGCACCCTGGCGCACCTGCCCGGCATGAAGGTGGTCGCGCCGTCCAACCCGTACGACGCCAAGGGCCTGATGATCTCGGCGATCCGCGACCAGGGCCCGGTGGTCTACGTCTTCCACAAGGGCGTGATGGGTCTGGCGTGGATGGCCCGCAACGACCGCGCCGTCGCGGACGTGCCCGACGAGGCGTACACGGTCCCGATCGGAGAGGCGTCGGTGGCCCGCGAGGGGACCGACGTCTCGCTGGTGACGATCTCGCGCTCGGTGCACCACGCGCTCGACGTCGCCGAGCGGCTGGCCGGTGAAGGGACGTCGGTCGAGGTGCTCGACCTGCGAAGCCTGGTGCCGCTCGACCGCAAGGCGATCCTCGCCTCGGTGGCGAAGACCGGCCGGCTGGTGGTCGTAGACGAGGACTACCTGTCCTTCGGGATGTCCGGCGAGGTGGTGGCGACGGTCGTCGACGTCGACCCACGGCTGCTGCACGCCCCGGCCGTCCGGGTGGCCAACCCGGACACACCCGTGCCGTACTCACGGCCGCTCGAGCAGGCCGTGCTGCCGATGCCGGACCGGATCGAGGCGGCGATCCGCCGGGTGACGGCCGCGGCATGACCGACCTGCTGTTCCCGCCGCTGTCGACGCAGCGGCCGGACGCCGAAGGGGTGGTGACGCGCTGGTTCGTCACCGAGGGCGAGCACGTCACCGCCGGCCAGCTGCTCGCCGAGGTGCAGGTGGACAAGGTGGACGCCGAGGTCGACGCACCCGCCGAGGGGCTGCTGCGGATCGTCGTCGGGGAGGACGGCGTGGCCCGCCAGGGGGAGGTGATCGGCAGGATCGAGCCCTCCTGAAGCCGCTTCCGGGCCATGGTCCCGCGCCGACGACTCGCCCGAGTGGTCGGATGTCTCCGGAGGGCATCGACCGAGGAGGGGTTCGACGTGATCGTGCTGTGGGACTTGGACGGGACGCTGCTGCTGGACAACAGCCCGGAGGGCGGTCTCGGCGTGTTCGCGCAGGCGCTGCGCGAGGTCAGCGGCCACGAGCCGGTGTCGATCCCGGACCGTCACGGCAAGGTGGACTGGCAGATCCTCGACGAGATCCGGCAGGGCGCCGGGCTGCCCGTCAGCTTCGCCGGCCCGCTCACCCGGAGGTTCAAGGAGCTGTCGGAGGAGTGGTACTCCAAGCCCGCGAACGCCTGCACCCCGGTGCCGGGCGTCGCCGAGGCGCTGCAGGCGGTGCACGACGAAGGCTGGGTCAACGCCCTCATCACGGGCAACTCGAAGATCCGTGCCGAGGTGAAGCTGAGGAGCGCCGGGTTCGACCTGGACGTCTTCGACTGGGGCCACTCGTTCTTCGGTGAGATCTACCCCGACCGCGCCGCGCTGGCACGTGCCGCCGCCCGGGCCGTGCATCAGGGCGTGCTCGTCGGCGACACCAGCGGCGACGGGGTCGCGGCGAACGCCGGCGGCTTCGCTTTCGTCGCCGTCACCACGGGCGGCAACGACGCGGCGACGTTCGCCAAGTTCACCCCGGTGCTCGTCGTCGCCGACTGGGCCAGCCAGCTGGCGGACTTCGTCGCCACGGTGCGCCGGATCGCGAAGTAGTCAGAGAACCTTCGAGAGGAAGTCCTGCGTCCGCGCCTCGCGCGGGTTGGCCAGCACCTCGTCGGGCGTGCCGCGCTCGACGACGACGCCGTCCGCCATGAACACCACCTGGTCCGCCACCTCTCTGGCGAACCCGATCTCATGGGTGACGACGATCATCGTCATGCCCGACGAGGCGAGGTCCCGCATCACGGCGAGCACCTCGCCGACCAGCTCCGGGTCCAGGGCGCTCGTCGGCTCGTCGAACAGCATCAGCTCGGGGTCCATCGCGAGCGCCCGCGCGATCGCGACCCGCTGCTGCTGACCGCCGGACAGCTGCGCCGGGTAGTGGTCCACCCGGTCGCCCAG
>CAZFTZ010000262.1:0-7802 GCA_964521875.1 uncultured Cellulomonas sp.
CAGCGCCGTCCACACCGCGCGCGGCCGGCCGCCCGTCAGGAGGTGCTGGAGGAAGGCCGGGCCGCCCCGGTAGGGCGTCCACGCGGTCGCGGTCGCCGCCGGCGCGGTGCGTGTGGCGCCGTCCGGGACCCCGGCGGGCGCGTGCGTGCCCTCGTCCCGCGGGCCGGCGTCGTCGTGCACCTCCGACTCGACCCGCGCGTGCCGCGGTGGCACCGCCAGCCGGAGCACGTCGGCCAGCGTCCCGGCGTAGCGGTCCGCGACGGCCCGCGCCAGCCGCGCCACCTCCTCGGTGAGCACAGGCTCGCCGTCGACGACGCGGCGCAGCGGCACCAGCGCACCCTCGTGCTCGGTCTCGTCGTGCCGCGAGAGGAGCCAGCCGTCGACGTCCTGCCCGCCGAAGCGGACCTTCACCCGGACGCCGGGCACCGCGGCCTCGTCGAGGTCGGCGGGCACCAGGTAGTCGAACGGCCGGTCGAGGTGCGCCGGCTGCACGTCGACGTGCACGCGCGCGACCGGCCGGGTCGCCGCCGGCGGACGCGCCTTGGCCGGGCGCGGCGTGCGGGTACGCGGCATCCCGGCGAGCGTCCCCTGCCTGACCTCCACGGCCCCATCCCACCATCCCGCGCCCACCCTCACCGCCGAGCGCACCAGTCGTCGTCGACAGGGCGCGTCCCGGCGCCCGGAACGCGCCGCGTCGGCAGCAGACGACGCGCGACCCGGGGTCAGGAGAGGGCGGCCTGGAGGTCGGCGACCTTGTCGGTGCGCTCCCACGTGAACTCGGGCAGCTCGCGGCCGAAGTGACCGTACGCCGCCGTCCTCCGGTAGACCGGGCGCAGCAGGTCCAGGTCGCGGATGATCGCGGCCGGTCGCAGGTCGAACACCTCGTGGATCGCGGCGGTGAGCCGGTCCACCGGGACGGTGCCGGTGCCGAACGTCTCGACGTACAGCCCCACCGGGTGTGCCCGCCCGATCGCGTACGCCACCTGCACCTCGCACCGGTGCGCCAGACCGGCGGCGACGACGTTCTTCGCCACCCAACGCATCGCGTAGGCGGCGGAGCGGTCGACCTTCGAGGGGTCCTTGCCGGAGAACGCGCCGCCGCCGTGACGGGCGAACCCGCCGTAGGTGTCGACGATGATCTTGCGGCCCGTCAGCCCGGCGTCGCCCTTCGGCCCGCCGATGACGAACTGCCCCGTCGGGTTGACCAGCAGCTGGTACCCGTCCGTGTCGAGCTCGAGCCGTGCCAGCACCGGCGCCACGACGTGCTCGGCGATCTGCGGGGCGAGCGCGGTCTCGAGGTTGACCCAGGGCTCGTGCTGCGTCGACACCACGACGGTGTCGAGGCCCACCGGCCGATCGCCTTCGTAGCGGATCGTCACCTGCGTCTTCCCGTCCGGCCGCAGCCCGGGGACGATCCCCTCCTTGCGCACCTGCGCCAGCCGCTCGGCCAGCCGGTGGGCGGTCCAGATGGGCAGCGGCAGCAGCGACGGCGTGTCGTCGCACGCGAACCCGAACATCAGGCCCTGGTCGCCCGCGCCCTGGTGGTCCAGCGGGTCGATGTCGGCAGAGTCCTCGCGCACCTCGAGCGCCTTGTCGACGCCCTGCGCGATGTCCGGCGACTGCTGCCCGATCGACACCGAGACGCCGCAGGAGTCGCCGTCGAAGCCGATGTCGCTCGAGGTGTACCCGATGCTGTTGACCACCTCACGCACCACCGCGGGGATCTCGACGTAGGCCTCGGTGGTCACCTCGCCGGCGACGTGCACCAGGCCGGTGGTCACCATCGTCTCGACGGCGACGCGAGCAGTGGGGTCCTGCTCGATCATCGCGTCGAGGATCGCGTCGGAGATCTGGTCGCAGACCTTGTCCGGGTGCCCCTCGGTGACGGACTCTGACGTGAACAGGCGGGCGCTCGAAGAACTCACGCCGGGCAGCCTAACGGCAGGCGAACGCCCGACGACACGTGGCTCAGCGGGCTGACGGAAGCAACGGGACGACGACGTCCCACACGGCGTGCGCCACCGCGTCCTTGCTGCCGGCGGCCCGCGTCAGCTCGTTGCCGGCGGCATCCAGCACGACGACGTCGTTGTCCGCGGTGCCGAACCCGAGCCCCTCGCCGACGGCGTTGACGACGAGCAGGTCGGCACCCTTGCGACGCGCCTTGGAGCGGCCGTGCTCCAGCACGCTGCCCGTGGCGTCGCCGGTCTCGGCGGCGAATCCCACCACCACCTGTCCGGGCCGCAGCCGCTGCGCGGCGAGCTCGGCGAGGATGTCCGGCGTCTCGACGAGCTCCAGGCTCGGCACGCCACCGCCCGGCTGCTTCTTGATCTTCGCCGCTGCGGTGGCCGCGGGCCGGAAGTCCGCGACGGCGGCGGCCATCACCACCGCGTCGGCGTCCTTGGCCGCGGCGCGCACCGCCTCGCGCAGCTGCTCGGTGGTCTCGACCGCGACGACGTCCACGCCGTGCCCTGCCGGCAGCGTCACGTTGGCGGCGACGAGCGTGACGGCGGCGCCCCGCTCGCGCGCCGCCCGGGCCAGGGCGACGCCCTGCCTGCCCGACGAGCGGTTGCCGAGGAAGCGCACCGGGTCCAGCGGCTCGCGGGTGCCGCCCGCGGACACCACGACGTGGCGTCCGGCGAGGTCCTGCGTGTGGGGGTGCAGCAGCGCGAGCGCGGCGGCGGCGATCTCGTCGGGCTCCGGGAGGCGCCCCGGGCCGCTGTCCGCGCCGGTCAGTCGGCCCACGGCGGGCTCCATGACGTGCACGCCCCGGGCGCGCAGGGTCGCGACGTTGGCGACGGTGGCGGGGTGCTGCCACATCTGGGTGTGCATCGCCGGGGCGAGCAGCACCGGGCATCGCGCGACGAGCAGCGTCGTCGTCAGCAGGTCGTCGGCGATGCCCGCGGCGGCGCGGGCCAGCAGGTCCGCCGTGGCGGGGGCGACGACGACCAGGTCGGCCTCCTGGCCGAGCGCGACGTGCGCCACCCCGGTGACGTCGTCGAACACCTCGGGAGTCGCGGGCTCGCCGGACAGCGCCTCCCAGGTGGGGCGGCCGACGAACTCCAGCGCGGCCCTGGTCGGGACCACGCGGACCGAGTGCCCGGCCTCCGTCAGCAGGCGCAGCAGGATCGCCGCCTTGTAGGCGGCGATACCACCGGCGACGCCGAGGACGACCCGCACGGGCCCTGGACCTACTGCTCGTCGCCGCCGGGCGTCATCGTCAGCAGGCCGCGGTCGATCTCGCGCATCGCGATCGACAGCGGCTTCTCCTGCGGACGAGTCTCGACCAGCGGGCCGACGTACTCGAGCAGACCCTCGTTGAGCTGGGCGTAGTACGCGTTGATCTGCCGGGCGCGCTTGGCGCTGTAGAGCACCAGGGCGTACTTGGAGTCGGCCTTCTCGAGCAGGTCGTCGATCGGCGGGTCGGTGATGCCCGTGGGCTGGGCGACGGTTCCGGACACGGTGGCCTCTTTCGACAGGAGGGGGCTTGTGCTACGCGGGCGGGCGACGCCCACGCACTGCCGGCAAGTCTAGCCTGCGGCCGGGTCGGTCCCGGGCGTCACCGGTGCGGCGTCCAGACCCATGACGTGGACCAGCTCGTCGGCGGCGCGGCGCACGTCGTCGTTGACGATGACGTGGTCGAACTCCCGCGCGGCGTCCAGCTCGACCCGCGCGGTCGCCAATCGCCGCTCGCGCTCGTCCGGGCCCTCCGTGCCGCGCCCGACGAGCCGGCGCACCAGCTCGTCCCACGACGGCGGCTCCAGGAAGACGAACCGTGCCTCCGGCATCGTCCGCCGCACCTGCCGGGCGCCCTGCATGTCGATGACCAGCAGTGCGGCGTCTCCCGCGGCCAGGTGATCGAGCACGGGCCGGCGGGGCGTGCCGTAGCGGTGCCGGCCGTGGACCAGCGCCCACTCCAGCAGCTCGCCGTGCGCCACCATCGCGTCGAACGCGTCGTCGGTGACGAAGTGGTAGTGCACCCCGTCGACCTCTCCGGGCCGGGGCGCGCGCGTGGTGGCGGACACGGACAACCACACCTGCGGGTAGCGCGCCCGCACCGCGGCCGAGACCGTGTCCTTGCCCACACCCGACGGACCGGCGAGCACCGTCAGCCGGGCGGGCGGGGTCATGCGGTACTCCTGAGTGCTCGGGAACAGGCGTGCGGGAGGTGCCGGTGGTCTGCCGGCACCGCCCGCAGACGCCTCCCGATCAGCCGAAGCGGTCGACGAGCGCCTTGACCTGGTGCGGGCCGAGGCCACGCACGCGGCGGGTCTCGGAGATGCCGATGTCGGCCATGATCGCCCGGGCCTTGACCTTGCCGACGCCCGGGAGCGACTCGAGCAGCGAGACGACCTTGAGCTTGCCGATCGTCTCGTCCTGCTGGCCCTGCTCGATGACGTCCGACAGGGCGCCCTGGGAGTACTTGAGGCGGTTCTTGACCTCAGCACGGGCCTGCCGAGCGGCGGCGGCCTTCTCGAGCGCTGCAGCGCGCTGTTCTGGAGTCAGCGGGGGAAGAGCCACGCGCGTCACCTTCTCTTGGTGGGGCCGGGACCCCTGGGTCGGGATCGGGATCGAACCTAGCGAGCCGCAGGTCAGTCGGCAACGCGACGCGAGGGGCTGTTTCCCGATCCGACCTGCCGGAACGTTTCGAGAGGACCGCCTGGAACGATTCGATCCGGGCGCGGCAGTCAGCCCAGGGCCGTGGCCGCGTCGTCGCGAGCTCGCTCGGCGGCGGCGCGCAGGGCGGCCTCGTCGGGTCCCGCGATGAGCACGCCCCGGGACGAGGCGGCGAGCACCGCGCCCCGCGCGTCGCCGAACACCTCCGCCAGCTCGACCGGTCCGGCGCCCTGGGCGCCCACGCCGGGGGCGAGCAACGGACCACGCACGGCGGCCAGGTCGAGACCGAGGCGTGCCGCGGCGTCCCCCACGGTGGCACCGACGACGAGACCGACGGAGCCCAGCCGCGCACCGCTGAGCTGCAGCTCCGTGGCGTTGAGGGCGGCCGCCGCTCGCGCCACGGCGACGGCCACCGGCACACCGTCGTCGGACCGTGCGTGCTGCACGGAGGCGCCCTCCGGGTTGGAGGTCAGCGCGAGGACGAACAGTCCCCGGTGGCTCCGGGTCGCCGTCGCGACCGCCGGGCCGAGCGAGCCGAGGCCGAGGTAGGGCGAGACCGTCACGGCGTCACCGGCCAGGGGCGAGCCGTCGCGCAGGTAGGCGTCGGCGTACGCGGCCATCGTCGAACCGATGTCGCCGCGCTTGGCGTCGACGATCACCAGCACGCCGCGCTCCCGCCCGGCGGCGACGACCTCCTCCAGCACCGCCACACCGGCTGCGCCGTGGCGCTCGAAGAACGCCGACTGCGGCTTGACCGCCGGCACCACTCCGGCCACCGCGTCGAGGGAGCGCAGCGCGAACGACCGGAGGCCGGAGGCGTCGTCGGGCAGCCCCCAGGCGGCGAGCAACGGCGGGTGCGGGTCGATGCCGACGCAGAGCGGGCCGAGGGCCGTCATCGCGTCCGCGAGGCGGGCGCCGAACGTCGTCGGGCTCACGCCGTCACCGCCGCGCCGGCCGAGTCCGCAACCGCAGCCGCGCGGGCCGCTCGTCGGGCCCGCCCGTCCGCGTCGTGCTCCTGCAGGCTGCGCACTCGGAACGGACCCTCCAGCACCGCCTCGATCGCCTGCACCGCCGCGTGCAGCTGCTGGACCGTCGTGACGATCGCCTTGTCCGCTGCGACGGTCGCCGCGCGGATGTCGTAGCCGTCGGCGCGGGCGCCCTGCCCGGACGGCGTGTTGACCACCATGTCCACCTCGCCGGCGTCGATGAGGTCGACGATCGTCGGCTCCCCCGCCGGACCGCGACCCTGCGACTGCTTGCGCACCACCGTCGAGGAGATCCCCGAGCGGTGCAGCACCGCGGCGGTGCCCTCGGTCGCCAGCACCTCGAAGCCCAGCTCGGACAGCCGCTTCACCGGCAGCACGATGGACCGCTTGTCGCGGTCGGCCACCGAGATGAACACCCGGCCGCCGGTCGGCAGGCCACCGAACGACGAGGTCTGCGACTTCGCGAACGCGGTCGGGAAGTCGACGTCGAAGCCCATCACCTCGCCGGTCGAGCGCATCTCGGGTCCGAGCACGGTGTCGACGACGTGGCCGTCACGCGTGCGGAACCGCTTGAACGGCAGCACCGCCTCCTTGACGGCGATCGGCTGGTCCAGGTCGAGCAGCCGGGCGTCGTCGGCGGGGAGGATCCCCGCGGCGCGCAGGTCGGCGATCGACCGGCCGGCCATCACCAGCGCGGCGGCCTTCGCGAGCGGCACGCCGGTCGCCTTGGAGACGAACGGCGCGGTGCGCGACGCCCTCGGGTTGGCCTCCAGCACGTAGAGCACGTCGCTGACCAGCGCGAACTGGATGTTGAGCAGCCCGCGCACGCCGACGCCCCGGGCGATCGCGTCGGTGGAGCGGTAGATCCGCTCCAGCTCGGTGCTCGACAGGGTGACCGGCGGCAGCGCGCACGCCGAGTCGCCGGAGTGGATCCCGGCCTCCTCGATGTGCTCCATCACGCCGCCGAGGTAGAGCTCCTCGCCGTCGAACAGCGCGTCGACGTCGATCTCGATCGCGTCGTCGAGGAACCGGTCGATGAGCAGCGGCGACATCGTCCCGGCGCGGCCGGGCTCGGAGGCGGCGTTCTCGAGGGCACGTTGCACGTACTCGGTGAGCTGGGCCTCGTCGTAGACGATCTCCATCCCACGGCCGCCGAGCACGTAGGACGGCCGGACCAGCACCGGGAACCCGATCCCCCGGGCGACCTCGCGGGCGCCCTCCAGCGTGGTGGCGGTGCCGAACGCGGGCGCCGGAAGCCCGGCGGCCGCCAGGACCTTGCCGAACTCGCCACGGTCTTCGGCGGCGTCGATCGCGGCCGGCGGCGTGCCGAGGATGGGCAGGCCGGCGTCGGCGAGGCGCTGCGCCAGCGACAGCGGGGTCTGCCCGCCGAGCGTGACGATCAGCCCGGCGACCGGCCCGACCGCCTTCTCCGCCTCGTAGACCTCGAGGACGTCCTCGAAGGTCAGCGGCTCGAAGTAGAGGCGGTCCGCGGTGTCGTAGTCGGTGGAGACCGTCTCCGGGTTGCAGTTGACCATCACGGTCTCGTACTCGCCCGTGAGGGCGAGCGCCGCGTGCACGCAGGAGTAGTCGAACTCGATGCCCTGGCCGATGCGGTTCGGCCCGGAGCCGAGGATCAGCACGGCGGGCCGCTCGCGCGGCTGCACCTCCGTCTCCTCGTCGTACGCGGAGTAGTGGTACGGGGTCCGCGCGGCGAACTCGGCGGCGCAGGTGTCGACCGTCTTGTAGACCGGCCGGACGCCGAGGGCCCAGCGCGTGTTGCGCACCGAGTCCTCGCTGGTGCCGCGCAGCGAGGCGACCTGCGCGTCGGACAGCCCGTGCCGCTTGGCGTGCCGCAGCAGCTCGCGGGTGAGTGCCGGGGCGGCGGCGACCTCGGCCGCCACCTCGTTGACCAGGGCGATCTGGTCGAGGAACCAGGGGTCGATCTTCGTCGTCCGGTAGATCGTCTCGACCGACACGCCCGCGCGGAGCGCCTGCTGCAGGTCGACGTAGCGGTGCTCGGTCGGCGTGGCGAGCGACTCGACGAGCGCGACCAGGTCGGTGCCGGTGGCCGGCTCACCGTCCCAGTGGAAGGTCGAGCCCTTCTTGTCGATCGAGCGCATCGCCTTGCCGAGCGCCTCGGTGAAGTTGCGTCCGAGCGCCATCGCCTCGCCGACCGACTTCATCGTCGTCGTCAGCGTCGGG
>CAZFTZ010000263.1:0-9135 GCA_964521875.1 uncultured Cellulomonas sp.
ACGGCTGGGAGCTCGTCGTCGCGGGTGACGGCAGCCTGCGCGACGAGCTCGAGCGGCACGCCGACCGGCTGCGGCTGACCGCGGTGCGGTTCCTCGGGCACGTCGCCGACGTCGACCCGCTGCTGGCCGACGCGGCCGTGCTCGTCGCGCCGACCCCCGGCGAGGGGCTGGGGCTGGCCGTCCTCGAGTCGCTGGCCCACGGGCTGCCCGTCGTCGCCGCCGGCTCCGGCGGGTACGCGGAGACCCTGGCCGGGCTGGCCGACGACGCGCTCTACCCGCCGCACGCCGCGGCCGCGGCGGGCGCTGCGGTGCGCCAGCTGGCGCTCGACGGGGCGGCGCGCGCCGCCTACGCCGCCGCCGGACTGGCGCGCGTCCGGGAGCTGTTCACCGTCGAGGCGCAGGTCCGCGGCACCGCCGAGGTCTACCGGGAGGTGCTGTGACCGGGGTCGACCTCGTCGTCGGCTCGCTGGAGTCCTGGGACCAGGTGTGGCGGCGCAACCAGCACCTCGTGGCCGCCCTGCTGCGCGCCGGTGCCGTCGACCGGGTCCTGTTCGTCGAGCCGCCGCTGGACCCGGTGAACGACCTGCGGGCCGGTCGCCGCCCGCGGCGGGGCGCCGGGCTGCGTCCGGGGCCGACGGGCGTGGCCGCGGGCCGGCTCTGGCTGTACCAGCCGACGAAGGTGCTGCCGCGCCTCGTCGACCCGGGATTCGACGCCCGCCGTGCCCGCACCGCGTCCCGCCTAGCGCACCGGCTCGGGTTCGGCGACCCGGTCGTGTGGGTCAACGACCCGTCGCTCGCCGCGCTGCTCGACGTCGCCGACGGCCGCGTCGTCTACGACGTCACGGACGACTGGCTCGCCGCGGCGCTCCCGGAACGCGCGCTGGCGCGCGCCCGCGTGGACGAGGACGCACTGCTCGCGCGTGCCGCGGCGGTCACCGTCTGCTCGCCGTTCCTCGCCCGCGCCAAGGGCGCGCGGCGGGACGTCACGCTGGTGACCAACGGCGTCGACGTCGCGCGCTACCGCACCCCGGCTCCGCGCCCACGCGACCTGCCGGCCGGACCGGTGGCCCTCTACGCTGGGACGCTGCACGCCGACCGGCTGGACGTCGCCCTGACGGCCGCCACCGCCCGGGCGCTGGCCGGCACCGGCCACCTGGTGCTGCTCGGACCCGACGCGCTCGAACCCGACGAGCGGCAGGCGCTGCAGCAGGCCGGCGCGGTGCTGCTCGGCGCCCGGCCGTTCGAGGAGGTACCGGCCTACCTGCAGCACTCCGACGTGCTCGTCGTGCCGCACGTCGTCTCGTCGTTCACCGAGAGCCTGGACCCGCTGAAGCTGTACGAGTACCTCGCCGTCGGGCGGCCGGTCGTCTCGACGGCGGTCGCCGGGTTCCGCGACGCGCCGGCGTCGCACGTCACCGTGGCCGACGAGGCGGGGTTCGCAGCGGCGGTGGCCAGGGCCGCGATGGCAGGCGAGGCCACGCTGGAGCCGCCGGCCGGGCTGCCGAGCTGGGACACGCAGGCCGCGCTGATGGCACGGGTGCTGGCAGGGCTCGCCGCGGGCCGCTGAGCGGCCGCCGGTCGCGTGGTCTCAGTCCGCCGGGAGGTCCGGGACGGGGATGGGCTCGTCGTCGGCCACCACCACCGGGCGGGACACCGTGCGCCGCGGTGCGGCGACGGTCCGCGGCGACGCGGCCGTCTCGGTCGGGAGCCACAGGTCCGGCTGGTCGAGGTTGGCCGCGGGGGCCTGCGTCGGCAGCGGACGGTTGACGTGCGCCGGCGGGCGCTCCGCCGCCGCCTGCTCGCCGTAGCTGGTGGCGTACGACTTGCGGCGCTTGCTGCGGACGCCGGACAGCACCACGCCGAGCAGCGTGACGCCGTTGGTGCGCAACCGCTCGCTCGCCGCCTCGAGGGCGTCACGGTCGGACTTGTCCGGCGACGTGACGAGCACCACGCCGTCCGCGTAGGTGCCGAGGATCGTCGCGTCGGCCGCGGCGAGCACCGGTGGCGCGTCGACCACGACGACGTCCGCCTGCTCGCGCAGCTCCTCGAGGCGGGCGCGCACCTCGTCGGTCGCCAGGTAGTCGGCGGGGTCGAGCGGGGAGTCCGAGACCGGCACGATCGACAGGTTCGGCACCAGCGTCGGCCGCGCGGCACCGCGCTCGCCGGACCACTGCGGCTCGACCGGCAGCAGGTCGGCGATCTCGGGGCGGCGCATGTCGCCGGCGACGACGATCGTCCTGCGGCCGGACAGCGCCCACGACGCGGCGAGGTTCGCGGTGATGAACGCGCGCGGCGCCACGGTGTCGGTCGCCGTGACGACCACCATCGGGTGCGGGCGGGTGCGTGTGCTCACCTGGATCGCAGTGCGCAGCTCGCGGATCGACTCCGTGTACGGCGTCGCGGCACGGCTGGCGACCGGCAGCAGGCCGCGCACCCGGAACGTCCGCACCGCGCGCTTGACGTCCTCGAGCTGGGCGATCACCGGGACCTTGGCCACCCTCGCCGCCTCGCCGACACCGCGCAGCCGCAGCGACAGACCGCGGTGCGCCAGGGCGACGCCCAGACCGGCGACGAGGCCGGCCAGCACGCCCAGCGCGATGATCGAGCTGGAGCTCAGGCCGAGCGGGATGGCGTCGGTCGCCGGGTTCGGCACCGTCGCCGGCGTGCTGACCAGCTGGTAGGCGCTCTTGGCAGCGGTGAGCGCGCCGTACCGCGTGACGATCGAGCTGACGTCCGACTGCGCCAGCGGGTCCTCCGGGTTGGTCGCGAGCTGGGCCTGCGCGGCCGTCAGCCGGGTCCGCAGGTCCGCGATCTGCTTGTCGATGTCCGCCACCTGGCTGCTCACCGTGGCGGGCACGGTGGCGGCGTACGCGTCCGCCACCGCGTTGACGGTGGCGACCGCCTCCTCGACGGTCGGCGCGTCGGCCGCGATCTGCATGGTGTGCGTGTCGGAGGCCCACGAGGCGGAGACCCGCTGCGCGAGCCCCACCGCGCTGACGCCGGGCTCCGACGCCGCCGCCGTGAGCACCGCCGAGGTCGTCACGTCGCGGGTGTCCGGGCTGACGAGCGCCTTGACGCCCGCGTCGCCCGCCACGGTGCCGTCGATCGTCGCGAGCTGCACCTCGACCGCAGCGCGGTACGTGATCACCTGCTTCTGGGCGTACACGTACGACGCCGCGACGACGATGACGATCGCCCCGAGGACGAACCAGCGGCCGTTCCAGATGGCACGCAGCAGCTCACGGACGGTCACGCGGTCACCTCCGCACGGGTGCGCGCGAGAGCGGACGACTTCACGCTCACGCAGGCCTCCCGGGGTTCGACTCCCGGTCGAGAACACCACCGGGTGGCTCGATGGTAGGTCCGCACGCCGTCGGATTCGCCGCGGATGTCCCGCTTTCACCCGTGATGACGGTGTTCCGGGCGGAACTTCGCCCGGCGACGCGCTCCCACATGCCGGTGACGATCGCGGCCGTGCGCGACACCGGGAACCGGGCCGCCACGTCGGCGAGCGCCCTGGCCGCGGTGGCGTGCCGGTGCTCGTCGGCCAGCGTCGCCAGCACGGCGTCCGCGAGCGCGGCGGGGTCGGCCGCGGGCACCAGCCGGCCCAGCGGCTCGGCCCCACCCGGCCCCTCCGGCACCACGATCTCGTCGACGCCCCCACCGCGCGTCGCGACGACCGGCACACCGCGCGCCATCGCCTCCGCGACCACCTGCCCGAACGGCTCCGCGACGGTCGAGGCGTGCACCACGACGTCCAGCGCGTCCATCGCGGCCACGGGGTCGTCGGTGAACCCGGTCAGCTCCACCCGGTCCGTCAGCCCGAGGCGGTCCACCAGCGCGGTGACCTCGTCCGCGAACGCCTGCTCCGCGAACAGCGCGGCACCGACGATGCGGAACCGGACCTCGGGCCGTGCCCGGGCGACGATCGCGGCCGCGCGCAGGAACACGTCCTGTCCCTTCGTCGGGCTGACCCGCCCGACGATCCCCACCACCGGCGCTCCCCCGTGCGGCGTGGGCGGCTCGTCGCGCACCTGCTCGGGCGCCAGGCCCGGGGGCGCGACGACCGCCCTGCGGGGCACCGTGGACGCGGTGGCCCGGGAGTTGACGACGACCGCGCGCGGCCCGACGGCCGCCAGCCCGCGCACCAGCGCAGCGAGCGGTGCTCCGAGGTACTGCGCCGTCAGGAGGTCGTGGACGTGCCAGACGAGCGGCCGGCGGGCGAGCGCCGCCGCGGGCAGCGCCAGCAGGTCGGCCTTCAGCGAGGTCGAGTGGACGACGTCCGCGCCGCTCGCGCGGATCGCCCGCGCCAGGCGCACGACGAACGGCACGGTGCGCCACGCCGCCCGGACCGTCCGCCCCGGACCGCCGAGCACCTGGCTCCGCTCGGTGGTGCGCAGCTCCTCGTCCAGCGGCAGCACCTGGACCGGCACGCCCCGTTCCCGGAGCCGCCCGACGAGCGGGCCGTCGGCGAACAGCAGCACGCGAACCGACACCCGCCGAGGATCGAGCGCGGCGACGAGCCGCGTCAGCGCCAGCTCCGCACCGCCGAGCTGTGCCGTGTGGTCGAGCACCAGCACGCGGACCGGCCGCGCCCCGCTCACCGCGCCGTCTCGGCGACGACCTCGCGCAGCCGTGCCCGGAACCGCTCCGCGCCGAACGCCTCGGCGTGGCTGGTCAGCTTCGCCTCGTCCCACACCTGCATCGTGGCCGCTTCGAGCGCCGCCGCGACCTCGTCGGGTCGTGGCGCGTCGAAGAACGTCCCGGTGGCCCCTTCGACCAGCGTGTCGAGGTACCCGCCGGCGCGCAGCGCCACGGTGGGCCGGCCGAAGGACGCCGCCTCCAGCGGAGACAGTCCGTAGTCCTCGTAGGACGCCGCGACGAGCAGCGCGCTCGCGCGGTAGCACCACCGGAGCTGCTCGTCAGGCAGCCTGCCGAGCAGGTGGACCCGGGCGGCGTCCCGTACCCGGTCGGCGAGCCGGTCGCGGTCGGGGCCGTCGCCGACGACCACGAGCCGCAGCCCGGGCACCTGCTGCACCGCGTCGACGACGACGTCGACGTTCTTGTAGGGCAGCAACCGCGCGACGCACAGCACGAAGCCGGGCTCGATGCCGGGCACCGGCCGCTCTTCGCCCCCTGGTGTCAGCGCGGGCGGCGGCGGCAGCACCTCGGCGTCGATGCCGTACGCCTCCCGCACCGCGGCGGCCGTCGTCGTCGAGTTGACGAGGTAGCGGTCCGCCGAGGCTGCGGCCGAGCGGTCCCAGCGCCGCAGCGAGGGACCGAGCGTCCCGACGACCGCGCGGTACGCCAGCCCGCGGGTGCCGGTGCCGGCGTAGCGGTCGGTCTGGTACAGCCAGCGCGCGGGGGCGTGGCAGTAGACGACCTTGCGGCCGGTGGTGCGGAACCCGTGCGCCCAGCCGGTGGAGCTCGCCAGCAGCACGTCCGTGTCGATCGCGGCGGTCCGGTCGATCGCCGGGGCGAGGAACGGCAGCGCGGCGCGGTGGTGACGGCGCAGCGGGCCCACCGCGTTGATCGCACCCGGCCGCACGTCGAGGTCCCCGAACTCGGGGTACGTCGTCGCCGGCTCGTAGAGCGTCGTGTAGAGCGGCGAGCCGGGGAACGCCTCCGCCATGAGCAGCGCGACGCGCTCCGCGCCGCCGCGCTGCGTCGCGTAGTCGTGGGCCAGCGCGACGCCGTCCGTCACGTCAGTACGCGCCCTTGGCCCGCAGCACGGCGCGACCCGTCTTCCACAGGATGAGCAGGTCCATCGCCAGCGACCAGTTGTCGACGTAGCGCAGGTCGAGCTGCACCGACTCGTCCCAGGACAGGTCGGAACGACCGCTGACCTGCCACAGTCCGGTCAGACCGGGCCGCACGTGGAGCCGGCGCAGCACCTGGTCCTGGTAGCCGTCCACCTCGCGCGGCAGCGGCGGCCGCGGCCCGACGAGCGACATCTCGCCGCGCGCGACGTTCCACAACTGTGGCAGCTCGTCCACCGAGTACCGGCGCAGCAGCCGGCCGACCCGGGTGACCCGGGGGTCGTCGCGCAGCTTGAACAGCATGCCGTCGCCCTCGTTGCGGTGCTCCAGCGCCGCCTTGCGCTCCTCGGCGTCCGAGTACATCGAGCGCAGCTTGATCATCGTGAAGCGCCGGCCGTCGACACCGACCCGGGTCTGCCGGAAGAACACGGTGCCACGGCTGGTCACCTTGACCGCCAGCGCCCCCGCGAGGATCAGCGGGGCTGCCACGACCAGCAGCAGGCCACCGAGCAGGCGGTCGAGCATCGCCTTGGCGAGCAGCCGTCCGCGCGGCGGGACGGTCTCGACCTCGAGCAGCGACAGCCCGGCGGTCGGCCGCACGGCCATCCGCGGGCCGAGCACCTCGACGAGCCCCGGCGCGACGATCAGGCCGGCGCCGACGCGGCCGAGCGCCCAGGTCAGGCGCCGCAGCGCGTCTCCGGTGAGGTCGCTGCCGGCGACGATCACCGTCTCGATCCGGTGGTCGTAGGCGACCTGCACCACGTCCGCGAACGCGCCGAGCATCGGCACGCCGTCCTGCGGCGGCGTGTCCGCCACCGACGGCAGGCAGATGCCGACCACGCGGTAGCCGTGGTGGGTCGAGGCGCGCAGCTGCTCGACGGTGCGGTGCACCGACACCGCGTCGCCGACGACGAGCGTGCGGGCGGTCGCCAGCCCCGCGCTGCGCGACTCGTGCAGCCGGCGGCGCAGCCCGTGCCGGGCGACGACGCTGTGGGCCGCGAGCACGATGGCGCCCGCGAGCACGATGGTCCGCTCCAGCGGCAGCTTGAGGAAGGCGGTCCCGACGGCCGGCACCACGGCGGCGACGACGCCGGCCCGCAGCACCGCCTGGATCTCGCGCGGGCCGTCGCCGACGATCCTCCGGTCGTACCCGTGGCCCAGCGCGACGGCCGCGAGGAACGACGTCGTCAGCGTGAAGACGCTGACCGCAACGTTCGGACCCCACCAGCCGCGGAACCAGACGGCGAGACCGACCGCCACAGCCGAGGCGACGACGTCCGTCAGCACGGCGTTGCGCACGTAGCGCGAGGACGCGGCGCGCCAGCTGACGCCCTCGTCACCCTCGAGCGTGACGCGCAGCCCGGCGGTGAAGGGCTCGGTGGAGGCCCAGGAGCGCCGGGGCCCCCCGGCGGGGCGGCGACGGTCGACGATCGCGGCGATCTCCGCGGTCGTCGGCTTGCGCCCATCGTCCAGAACGGTCACTGCCGGCCCCTCGTCGTCGGTATGTCCGAGACGAGGTTATTGCCCGCGTTGGTGGGGTGTGACCCGCAATGTCCGTTTTCACCCGGCTTTCGACCGGGTGAACAGGACTTTGGGCCCGCGCGTCACCCTTTCGTGTGGAATCTCAGCTGCGCCGTGTCAAGGCCCTCCAGCACCACGGCCTCGACCGCGTCCGCCGCGCGGTCGACCAGCCACGACAGGTCCTTGCGCTCCGTGGCGGAGAAGTCGCGCAGCACGAAGTCGGCGGCGTCCATGCGGCCGGGCGGCCTGCCGATGCCGACGCGGACGCGGACGTAGTCCTTGGTGCCCAGCGCCCGCGAGACGTCGCGCAGGCCGTTGTGGCCACCTTCGCCGCCACCGAGCTTGAGCCGGACGTCGGCGAACGGGATGTCGAGCTCGTCGTGCGCGACGACGACGCGCTCCGGCGGGACGCCGTAGTACTGCGCCAGCGCCCCCACCGGCCCGCCGGACACGTTCATGTACGTCGTCGGACGGGCCAGCACCACGCGCGGACCGGGCGCGCCACCGGGAAGGGTGCCGAGCCGCGCCTCCGCGGCGTTCGCCTGCGGGCGCCGGCCGAGCACCCCGCCGGCACGGCCCAGCGTCACGCCGAGCCGCCGGGCGAGCTCGTCGAGCACCATCGCGCCGACGTTGTGCCGGTTGCCGGCGTACCCGGGACCGGGGTTGCCGAGCCCGACGAGGAGCCAGCGGTCCTCGGCCACGCGAGCACCTCCTGTCCGGCCCGCCGCGACGCGCGCTGCGGGCGGAGCCGACGGGTCAGTCCTGCTCGGCAGCAGCGGCGGGGGCCTCGGTGGTGGCCACGGCCTCCTCCTCGGTGCCCTCGGGCAGCTCGGCACGCGGCACCGAGATCGTCAGCACGACGTGCTCCGGGTCGGTCAGCAGCGTGGAGCCCTGCGGCAGCGCGATGTCGCCGGCGTGGATGATCGCACCCTCCTCGAGACCCTCGATCGACACCTCGATCCGGTCGGGCAGGTGCGTCGCCTCGGCCTCGAGCGAGAGGTTCTGCGTCTCCACGACGTGGATGGTGCCGGGGAACGACTCGCCGGTGACGTGCACCGGGACCTCGACGGTCACCTTCTCGCCGCGACGGACGATCAGCAGGTCGAGGTGCTCGATCTCGTTGCGCACCGGCTCGATCTGCACGTCCTTGGCGATCGCCAGCGTCGACGTGCCGTCGAGCACGATCTCGAAGAGCGCGTTGGTGTGCTTCACCGCGAGCATCACCTCGTGGCCCGGCAGCGCCACGTGCACCGGCGCGGTGCCGTGCCCGTACAGCACGGCGGGGACGAGGTGGGCGCGGCGCAGCCGGCGGGCAGCGCCCTTGCCGAACTCGGTCCGGGTGGTGGCGACGAGCTTGGTCTCGGCCATGGTGGTCCTCCAGAGAGCAGGGCCGCGCGCACGGCACGGCGGGTACGACGACATCGGGACGGCCTCGACGCGGGGCGCAGGACGGGCGACGCGGAGGCATCGCGCCCAGTCGATCACGGAGAGGAACGGGGCCCGATGCCGGTCCCGGAGGACCGGCGAGCCAACCGTCCGACATCCCTCGCCGAGGCAGCCCGAGCATCCTACCGTCCCCCGCCCCCCTCTCCCCCACTCCCGCCTCTCCCGCGCCCCCGCCTCGCCCCGCCTCTCCCCCACCTCCCGCCTCACCCCGCCTCTCCCCTCGCCCCGCCTCTCCCTCTCGCCCTCACTCGGCCACCAGCCCTCACTCGACCACGTCGGTGTTTCGGCTCGAGATCGGTACATCCCTGCACCGAGCTGGAGCGAAAGCACCGAACTGGCGGGGCGGGCGGGCGGTCACGACCGGAGGAGGGGACGGCGGACGATCGGTACGTCCGGCGGCAGCAGTCGA
>CAZFTZ010000264.1:0-5049 GCA_964521875.1 uncultured Cellulomonas sp.
CCGCGATCGCCGAGCTCGACGCCGACCCGGCCGTCGAGGTGATCGTCGTCGCGCGCGGCGGCGGCAGCTTCGAGGACCTGCTCCCGTTCAGCAACGAGGCGCTGGTGCGCGCCGCCGCGGCCTGCCGCACACCGCTCGTCAGCGCGATCGGCCACCACCTCGACTCACCGCTGCTCGACCTCGTCGCCGACTGGCGCGCCTCGACGCCGACGGACGCCGCCAAGCGCGTCGTCCCGGACGTCACCGCCGAGCGAGCCGCGCTGGTGCAGGCGCGGCACCGTACCCGCAACGCGGTGCTCCATCGGCTGGCCCGCGAGCAGGCCGGGCTCGACGCCATCCGCACGCGCCCGGTGCTGGCTCGCCCGGAGACGATGCTCGACCCGCACCAGGCGCGGCTCGACGTCCTCGTCGAGCACGGCCGGCGGGCGACGAACGCGCTGCTGGCCGACGCCCGGACGCAAGTGGCCGCCCTGGCCGCGCAGGTGCGGGCGCTGTCCCCCGCCGCGACGCTCGACCGGGGGTACGCGGTGGTGCAGCGCGCGGACGGGCTCGTCGTGCGCGACCCGGTGGAGGTCGCCGCGGACGACGAGCTCGCGGTCCGGGTCGCCCGCGGACGGTTCGTCGCACGCGTCGCAGCGACCAACGGCTCGTCCGACGCGCCACGGTGACCAACGGCTCGTCCCCCGCGCCGCGGTGACCAACGGTTCGCCGCACGCGCCACGGTGACCAAGGGCTGATCGTCGCGGCGCGCGCCCGCGGGCAGGACGGCCCGGCCCACGCGGACCGGATCTCACGGCGTCGCGCACCGGCCTTGGGTCCGTCATCCGGTGTCCCTGTGTGCTGGTTGACTAGGGCCCGTGCCGACCGCCGGACGCAAGCCACCCGCCACCGAGGACCCGAACGTCGACGTCGCCGGGCTCGGCTACGAGCAGGCGCGCGACGAGCTCGTCGCGGTCGTGGCACGGCTGGAGGCCGGCGCCGCCTCGCTCGAGGAGTCGCTTGCGCTCTGGGAGCGCGGGGAGGCGCTCGCCGCACGCTGCCAGCAGTGGCTGGACGGCGCGCGGGCACGGCTGGCGGCCGCCTCCGGGTCGCGGCCCGGCGGCACTGCGAACGACGTCGCGGCCGGCGGGGCGACCGACGACGACGAAGACGACGAGGCGCCGACGACCGGCGCCGACGACGAGGACGAGGTGGACGAGTGAGCGACCCGCGGGCCCTGGTGATCGGAGAGGCGCTCGTCGACGTGGTCGTGCACGCCGACGGGCGGCGCGAGGAGCACCCCGGCGGCAGCCCGGCCAACGTGGCGCTCGGGCTGTCGCGACTCGGACGCCCCGTGGACCTGCTGACGTGGCTCGCGCCCGACGCGTACGGAGCCCGCGTCCGGTCCCACCTGGAGGCGTCCGGGGTGCACGTCGTCACCGGGAACCGCTCCGCGGTGGCCACCCCGGTCGCGCTGGCGCGGCTCGACGAGCAGGGCCAGGCGAGCTACGAGTTCGACCTGACGTGGGAGCTGCCGACCTCGTGGGCCGGCGACGACGTCGCACCGCTCGTCGTGCACACCGGATCGATCGCGACGACGCTGGAGCCCGGCGGCCCGTCGGTGCTGCGCGAGGTCACCCAGCGCCGCGCCACCTCGACCATCACCTACGACCCCAACGCGCGCCCCGCCCTCATGGGCACCCCGGCGCACGCGCGGAGCGTCGTCGAGGAGTTCGTCCGCGCCGCCGACGTGGTCAAGGCCAGCGACGCCGACCTGGAGTGGCTCTACCCCGGGCGCCGGCCCGACGAGGTCGCGCTGAGCTGGGCGCGGTCCGGCCCGGCGGTGGTCGTCGTGACGCGTGGCGGCGACGGCGCGTTCGCCGCGACGGCCGGCGGGGCTCGGCTGGACGTCCCGGCACAGAAGGTCGAGGTGGTCGACACCGTCGGCGCCGGCGACTCCTTCATGTCCGGGCTCGTCGACGGCCTGTGGAGCGAGGGACTGCTCGGCGCCGCCAATCGCGCCGCGCTCGCGGCGATCGACGCCGGCACGCTCCGGCGCGTCCTCGACCGTTGCATCCGGATCGCCGCGATCACCGTCTCCCGTGCCGGAGCGAACCCGCCGCGTCGCGCCGAGCTGGGCGAGGCCGAGGGCTGAGCAGCCCATGGACGGGCGCGCCACCCGTCCCTATGCTGCGGCAACCCCCGCCGGTGCGCGGTCCCGTCCCTGCGGCGGGCAGCGTGCCGCAACGACGCGACCTGCCGACGGATCTGGTGCCGCATGACGATGACGATGTTCGGTCCCGCCTGGGTCGGGGTCCTGCTGGCGCTCGTCGGCGTCGGCGTGCTGACCCACCACCTGCTGCGCGGCCGCCCGCTACGTACCCGGCGGCTGGGTCTGGCGACGCTCGCGGCGGCCTGCATGGCGTCGTCGATCGCCTTCCACGTCGCGTACCTGGAGGACCCGACGGCGCACTTCCCGCTGTGGCAGAACCTGCCGCTGCACCTGTGCACCATCGTGTCGTTCCTGCTGCTCCCGGCGATCCTGCTCGACCTGCGGCGGCTGCAGACGCTGTGCTACTTCCCGGGCGCCGCGGCCGGCTTCCTCGCGTTCTTCTCCGCCGCGCCGATGTACTGGAACCACCCGGTGCTGTCCGCCAAGACGTTCTTCTTCGTCGCGCACGGGCTGAACTTCGTCATCCCCGCGCTGCTCGGTTCGCTCGGCATCTACCGGCCGACGACGAAGGACGCGGTGCGCTCGCTCGGGTACACGGTGGTGCTCGCGCTCGTCGTGCTGCCGGTCACGCTGCTGCTGCGCGCGGTCGCCGACCCCGGCGCGAACTACATGTACGTGTTCGACCCGGAGGGCGCGCCGATCCTCGAGCTGTTCCACGACCTGATCCCGGTGCCGCTGGTCTACGAGCTGCCGCTGCTGGTCGCGGTGCTGCCGGTGCTGCTGCTGCAGGTGGCGATGTTCCGGGTGTGGCAGGTGGCGGCGCGACGGTTCGGCTGGGCGCCGGTGGACGCCGGGCCGCGCGTCGCGGGCGAGCCTGCGATCGTGGCCTCATGACGACGACCACCGACCGTCCCCGCACCCCCGCCCAGGCCTGGGCCGCGCTGGTGTCCGGCAACGAGCGCTTCGTGTCCGGCCGGATGCTGCACCCCTCGCAGGACGCCGCGCACCGTGCCGAGCTGCGCGACTCCCAGCAGCCGTTCGCGGTGGTGTTCGGCTGCTCCGACAGCCGGGTGGCGGCGGAGATCGTGTTCGACGAGGGGCTCGGCGACCTGTTCGTCGTGCGGACCGCCGGGCACGTGATCGACACGACGGTGCTCGGCTCGATCGAGTACGGCGTCGAGGTGCTGGGGGCACCGTTGGTCGTCGTGCTGGGTCACGACCACTGCGGTGCGGTCACCGCGGCCCGACGAGCGCTGGCCGACGGCGAGGTGCCGCACGGGATGGTGCGCGCGGTGGTGGACCGGGTCATCCCGTCGATCGTCGGGCTGACCGGCTCCGGGCGGCCGGTGTCGTCGCTGGACGTCGAGGAGCTTGCCCACGAGCACCTGTGCGCCACCGCCCGGATGCTCACCGACTACTCCGAGGCGCTCGCGCACCGCATCGCGGACGGCACGTGCGCGGTGGTCGCGGCCGGCTACACCCTCGCCGACGGCGCAGTGCGCCTCGCGGAGACGGTCGGGGACGTCACGACCAGCGCGTGACCACCCCGCACGCTGCGGCAGGATGAGGTCATGAGCGACGTCACCGCCGACTTCCGCGTCGAGCACGACACCATGGGCGAGGTGCGCGTCCCCGCGACCGCCCTGTACCGCGCGCAGACACAGCGCGCCGTCGAGAACTTCCCCATCTCCGGCACGCGGCTGGAGCGCGCCCACATCGCCGCGCTCGCACGCATCAAGAAGGCGGCGGCACGCGCCAACGCCGAGCTCGGCGTGCTGCCCGACGACCTCGCGACCGCGATCGTCGCCGCCGCCGACGAGGTGGCCGGCGGGGCGTACGACGAGCACTTCCCGATCGACGTCTACCAGACCGGCTCCGGCACCAGCTCGAACATGAACGCCAACGAGGTGATCGCCACGCTGGCGACCCGCACGCTGGGCCGCGACGTGCACCCGAACGACCACGTCAACGCATCGCAGTCGTCGAACGACGTGTTCCCGACGTCGGTGCACGTCGCCGCCACCGGCGCCGTGGTGAACGACCTGGTCCCCGCCCTCAGCCACCTGGCGGAGGCGCTCGAGGCGAAGGCCGGCGAGTTCGCCGGCGTGGTGAAGTCCGGGCGGACGCACCTCATGGACGCCACCCCGGTGACGCTCGGCCAGGAGTTCGGCGGCTACGCCGCCGCCGTCCGGTACGGCGTCGAGCGGCTGCAGGCGGCGCTGCCGCGGGTCGCGGAGGTGCCGCTCGGCGGCACCGCCGTCGGCACCGGCATCAACACACCGGCCGGCTTCCCGCAGCGCGTCATCGCGTTGCTGTGCGAGGACACCGGCCTGCCGCTGACCGAGGCGCGCAACCACTTCGAGGCGCAGGGCGCGCGCGACGGGCTGGTCGAGCTGTCCGGGGCACTGCGGACCATCGCGGTGTCGCTCACCAAGATCTGCAACGACCTGCGCTGGATGGGCTCGGGGCCCAACACCGGTCTCGGCGAGATCGCCATCCCCGACCTGCAGCCCGGCTCGTCGATCATGCCCGGCAAGGTCAACCCCGTGATCCCCGAGGCGACGCTCATGGTGGCGGCGCGGGTGGTCGGCAACGACGCCACCGTCACGTGGGCCGGGGCCTCCGGCGCGTTCGAGCTCAACGTGCAGATCCCGGTCATCGCGCAGGCCGTGCTCGAGTCGGTGCGGCTGCTGTCGAACGCGGGCCGGCTGCTCGCGGACAAGACGGTCGCCGGCATCACGGCGAACGTCGAGCGAGCCCGCGCCCTTGCCGAGTCGTCGCCGTCGATCGTCACGCCGCTCAACCGCGTGATCGGCTACGAGGCGGCGGCCAAGGTCGCCAAGCACGCGGTCAAGCACGGGCTGACGGTGCGCCAGGCCGTGGTCGACCTCGGCTTC
>CAZFTZ010000265.1:0-3802 GCA_964521875.1 uncultured Cellulomonas sp.
CCCGGCACCGTCAGCTCGCAGTTGCCGCCGCCGGTGGCCGCCAGGTCGACGATCACCGAGCCCGGCTTCATGTTCGCCACCATCTCGGCCGTGATGGTGCGCACGGCCTTCCCGCGCACCAGCGCGGTGGTGACGATGATGTCCGCCTTGCTCGACTCCTCGGCGTAGAGGGCCAGCGTCGCCTTCTCCTGCGCGTCGGACAGCGCCGCGGCGTAGCCGGTGGACGACTTCTCCTGCATCGCGTCGGCGGAGGCAGTGACGAACTTGGCGCCCATCGACTCGACCTGCTCGCCGGCCTCCGGCCGCACGTCGAACCCCCGCACCTGCGCGCCGAGCGACACCGCTGCGCCGATCGCGGCGAGGCCGGCGACTCCGGCGCCGATGACGAACACGGTGGCCGGCGGCGTCTTGCCGGCGGCGGTCACCTGGCCGGTGAACATCCCGCCGTACTCCTCGGCGGCCTCGATCACCGCGCGGTAGCCGGCGACGTTGGACATCGACGAGAGCACGTCCAGCGCCTGGGCGCGGGAGATGCGCGGCACGGCGTCCAGCGCGAGGGCGGTGACGCCCTTCGTCGCCAGCGCGTCGACCAGGTCGGCACGGGAGTGCGGCGCGAGCTGCGCGACGAGGTACGCGTCCTTCCTCAGGCGCGCCACGTCCTCGTCGGCCGGGGCGTTGACCGCGGTGACGATGTCCGCACCCCAGGCGGTGGCCGCGTCGCCGATCGTCGCGCCGGCCTCCTCGAAGGTGGCGTCCGAGAAGTTGGCACCGGCACCGGCGCCGGCCTGGACGACGACGTCGTAACCCAGCTTCTTCAGCTGAGCGACCGTCTTGGGCGTCGCGGCGACGAGCCGCTCTCCCGGACGTGTCTCCTTGGGAACACCGATGAGCATCAGCGACTCCTCGTCTGGGTGCGCCGCTCGACGCACCGGGCTGGTAACGCAGGCGGACCAGGGCAGCGGTGCCCCGGGCCGGAAGGCCACGGAACAGCGTGCTGGCCCGCGAGCCATGGGATGACGGACTTAGGGCCCAGTCTGCTGGACCTTCGGCCCAGGTCGGAAGCACCGCATCCCGACCAGCACGAAGACATCCCAGGACCTTAGTGACAACCTTCACTTGCCGGGCTGTCGCGCTCCTGGGCGCGCAGCACCTGCTCCAGCGCCGTGGTCGCCCGCCGTAGCTCTCCCTCCGCGTCCACGCCCTCGTCGTGCGCCTGGAGCGCCAGCGCCAGGAGCCGCTCCCCCAGCGTCGTCGGGCTCGCCGGAGTGGCCGACGAGACGTCCAGGCCGGCCCGGCCGGCGCGGGCCGCCAGCTTCTGGGCGCGCGCCAGGGACGGCAGGGAGCCGGGGATGCCGTCGAGTGCCGACTCGCGCCGCTTCTCGGCCTTCTTGATCGCGTCCCACTGGACGTGGAGCCGCTCGGCCGGGGTGTCGGCGCCGGCGAACACGTGCGGGTGGCGGTGCACCAGCTTGGCGACGAGGTCGCGCGCGACGTCGTCGACGTCGAACGGGTCGTCGGGGTCCTCCTGCGCCACGCGGGCGTGGAACACGACCTGGAGCAGCACGTCGCCGAGCTCCTCACGCATGCCGGCGCGGTCGCCCTCGTCGACCGCCTCCGCCAGCTCGTGCGCCTCCTCCAGGAGGTACGGCACCAGCGACGCGTGGGTCTGCGCGGCGTCCCAGGGACAGCCACCGGGCGAACGCAGCCGGTCCATCACCGCGACGAGCTCGCGGAGCGGGTCGGTCCGCTCCTCCGGCTCGGTCACGGGCGCGTCACCGGCGGGTCACTGCCCCGCGACGATCCAGGAAGGGCTCACCGGGTCGCCGACCTGGTAGTCCGACCAGGTGCCGAACCGGGGATTGATCGTCACGTCGAGCGCGTCCAGCCGGTTCCCGAACTCGGTGTTGATGTCGGTGAGATCGGTGGCCGCGTTGAGCTTGGTGGCTGCGGCCTGGTGGAGCCCGACCTCCAGCGTCGCCGGCGAGTACGACGACGGCGGGGTGACCCCGGCCTGCGTGAAGAACTCGTCGAGCGTCGACTTCGCGTCGTCGTCCGAGACGCCGTAGCCCTTGTCGCTCGCCAGCTGGACCAGCGTCGGCTCCTGGATCATCGTGTTGAGCACCAGCGCCGCGGTGACGTCCGGCACGGCGGGCTTGAGCTCGTCGACCACGGTGACCAGCTCCGCCGAGGTGATCGTCCGCCCGTCGACGACGGCGGCGGCGCCCGGGTGGGACGAGCAGCCGGCCAGCAGCCCGACGAGCGTCAGCGCCGCTGCGGCTCCCCCGGCGATCCTGCGGCGAGCCGTCGCGTGCTGCGTCACTGAAGTCCTCCTCGCGGGTGGTGCGGTCCGCGGCACATCGTAGGCCCCGTGCCTCAGCGCGCCGCGACGTGCGCGGCTGCCGCGACATCCCCGGCGAGCACCGCGTCGACGAGCTGCCGGGCCCACGTCAGCAGGGCCGCGCCCGCCAGCGGCTTGCCGCCGACGCGGGCCGTCGTCGGGAACGGCACCAGCACGGTCCGGACCGCCGGCTTGAGCACCGCACCGGGGTAGAGCCGCTTCAGCCGGAGCTGGCCGGACTCCGGGAGCTGGACCGGCGCGAACCGCACGAACTTGCCCTGCGCCGTGACGTCGGTCAGGCCGGCCTCGCGGGCGCGCTGCCGGAACGAGGCGACCTCGAACAGCGCGTCCACGGCCGGCGGCACCGGGCCGTAGCGGTCGACGAGCTCGGCGCGCACCTGCTCCAGCCCGGCCTCGTCGGCAGCCGCCGCGATCTTCCGGTAGGCCTCGAGCCGCAGCCGCTCGGTCGCGACGTAGGCCATCGGGATGTGCGCGTCGACCGGCAGCTCGACCGTGACGTCCGGGGTCTCCTCGGTCTGCTCGCCACGGAACTCGGCGACCGCCTCCCCCACCATCCGCACGTAGAGGTCGAAGCCGACGCCCTCGATGTGGCCCGACTGCTCGCCGCCCAGCAGGTTGCCGGCGCCGCGGATCTCCAGGTCCTTGAGCGCCACCTGCATCCCGGCGCCGAGGTCGGTGTGGGCGGCGATCGTCGCCAGCCGGTCGTGCGCCGTCTCGGTCAGCGGCACCTCCGGCGGGTAGAGGAAGTAGGCGTAGGCGCGCTCGCGGCCACGGCCGACGCGGCCACGCAGCTGGTGCAGCTGGGACAGCCCCAGCAGGTCCGCGCGCTCGAGGATCAGCGTGTTGGCGTTCGAGATGTCCAGGCCGGTCTCCACGATCGTCGTGCAGACCAGCACGTCGAAGCGCTTCTCCCAGAAGTCGACGATGACGCGCTCCAGCTGGTGCTCGTGCATCTTGCCGTGGGCGACCGCGATCCGGGCCTCCGGCACCAGCTCCTGGATCCGCTGCGCCGCGCGCTCGATCGACTCCACCCGGTTGTGGATGTAGAACACCTGGCCCTCACGCAGCAGCTCCCGGCGGACGGCAGCGGTGATCTGCTGCTCGTCGTACGCGCCGACGAAGGTCAGTACCGGGTGCCGCTCCTCCGGCGGCGTGGCGAGCGTGGACATCTCGCGGATGCCGGTGACCGCCATCTCCAGCGTGCGGGGGATCGGCGTCGCCGACATCGCGAGCACGTCGACGTTGGTGCGCAGCGCCTTGAGCGTCTCCTTGTGCTCGACGCCGAAGCGCTGCTCCTCGTCGACGATCACCAGGCCGAGGTCCTTGAACCGCACCTCGCCCGTGATGAGCCGGTGGGTGCCGATGACGACGTCGACCGAGCCGTCCGCCAGCCCCTCGACCACCTGCTTGGCCTCGGCGTCGGTCTGGAACCGCGACAGCGCC
>CAZFTZ010000266.1:0-3478 GCA_964521875.1 uncultured Cellulomonas sp.
CGCCAGCCGCCGGTGCCGAACACGATGCGGGTGTCGGTGTTCTTCTTCGGGACGAACAGCCGCTTCAGCACGATGTCCGCGGCGACGGCGAGCTCGTCGGGCGTGTTGATGCCCTGGACCTCGTCGGTGTCGTCGATGCGGTAGCTGGTGATCTGCTTGCCGCGTGCGATGACGCGGCGGGCGAGGTCGGTCAGCCGGTGCTCGTCATCGGCCGCCATCGCCTCCAGCTCGTCGAACAGGAGACCGGGTGCGGCGACGTAGGCGCCGACGTTGACCTCGGCGGCTCCTGCGGCGTCCTCGCCGGGCTGGTCGATGGCGACGATGCGGCCGTCCTCCCGCACGATGCGGCCGTAGGCCGGGTCGGCGTGGTCCACCTGGGCGGTGAGGATCGACAGGTCGGCGCCCTTGAGCTCGTGGCGCTTCAGCAGGCCCAGCAGCGACTCCGGGCGCAGCAGCGGGGTGTCGGCGTGCACGACGAGCACCCGCTCGACGTCGTCCGCCACGACCTCGCGTGCGACGAGGGTCGCGTGGCCGGTGCCGAGGCGCTCCGCCTGCTCGACATACGTCAGGTCGTCACCGAGCAGGCGGCGGAGCTCGTCGTCCCCGGGCGCGATCACGACGACGATCCGGGCGGGGTCGACGACGGCACGGACCGTGGCGAGCGCGAGCTGGGCAACGGTCGCGTCACCGAGCGGGCGGGTCAGGAGCTGCCGGGACGGCTCGTCGTGCCCCGCCGCGAGGACGACGGCGGCACGCACACCGGACGAGGAGGGCAACGCGCGGGACATCGACGACCCCTTGATTTGTTTGGATCCCTTCCAAACTCATCATGCCGTATCCGCGGCGCGACGACCAGCCCCGGGCGCACGACGAGCCCGGTCGCTCCTGTGCAGGGAGCGCCGGGCTCGTCGGACGATGCGTGGCTCAGGCCAGCGCGGGCAGCACCTCGCGCTCGAACAGCTCCAGGCCCGACCGGTCGTAGGCGACGAGCGGGAAGTAGCAGATCGTGTACCCGAGCCCGACGGCCGCGTACGCCTGCAGCTTCTCGACGATCTGCTCCGGTGTGCCGACGAGCGGCCCGGTGCGGAACTCCTCGCGCACCGAGGCCGCCTTCGCCGGGACCGTCGTGGCGTAGTGCGCCTCGTAGCGGTCGAGCAGTGCGGGGATCTCGGCCTCGGACTCGGCGATCACCACGTTGAAGTTCGCCGAGCGGGTGATCTCGTCGACGTCGCGGCCGACGGTGGTGCAGTGGTCGGCGAGGATCGCGGACCGCCGCGCGAACTCGTCGGGCTCGCCGGCGAAGTTCGTGTACTGCGCGTACTTGGCGGCGATCTTCAGCGTCACCTTCTCGCCGCTGCCGGCGACCCAGAGCGGGATGCCGCCGTCCTGCAGCGGCAGCGGCGACAGCATCGCGCCGTCGACGTCGTAGTGCTCGCCGTGGAACGTCGCGGCGCCGGTGGTCCACAGCGACCGGAAGATCTGCACGCCCTCGTCGAGCATCGCCAACCGCTCACCCACCCGCGGGAAGCCGTAGCCGTAGGCGCGCCACTCGTGCTCGTACCAGCCGGCGCCGATGCCCATCTCGACCCGTCCACCGGACACGACGTCGGCAGTGGTGGCGACCTTGGCCAGGTACGCCGGGTTGCGGTACGCCATGCAGGTGCACATCTGGCCGAGGCGCACGCGCGAGGTCACCGCGCCGAAGGCGTTCATCAGGCTCCACGCCTCGTGCACCGCCTCGCCGTTGGGCTCGGGGACGGAGTGGAGGTGGTCGTACACCCACACCGACTCCCAGCCCGGGACGGAGTCCGCGTGGAGGGCGAGGTCACGCATGGTGGTCCAGTGGTCGGCCGGCGCGATGCCGGTGAGGTCCTGCCGCCAGCCCTGAGGGATGAACATTCCGAAGCGCATGCGCCGCACGCTACCGACGTCGGCGGGAGGATGGCGCACGTGCTTCTAGCGTGGGATGCGGACCAGGTGCGCGCCGCCGAGGCGCCGCTGCTGGCGGCGGGCGTGCCGCTGATGGACCGGGCGTCGTTCGCGCTGTCGGTGACCGTCGCGCGCGAGCTGGTGACGCGGCGGGGCCGGGTCGGCGGCGCGCGGGTGGTGCTGCTCGTCGGGCCGGGGAACAACGGCGGGGACACCCTGTTCGCCGGCGCTCACCTGGCGCGGCGCGGTGCGTCGGTGACGGCGCTGCTCACCGCGGACCGGGTGCACGACGAGGGGCTGGCCGCGTTGCGGCGAGCCGGCGGCCGGGCGGTGCACGTGCCGTCGTCGGGCGCGGCCGGAGCGGAGATCGCCGCGGGCGCCGACGTGGTGCTCGACGGGTTGCTCGGCATCGGTGGGCGCGGCGGCCTGCGCGGTGCCGCCGGGGAGCTGGTCGCGGCGCTCGCGGCGGCCCGGGAGCGGCCCTGGGTCGTCGCGGTCGACGTGCCCTCCGGCATCGGGGTCGACGACGGGACGCTGCCCGGGGCGCCGGTGCTGCCGGCCGACCTCACCGTGACGTTCGGCGGAGCCAAACCGGGGCTGCTGCTGCCCCCGGCCGCGGGGGCTGCGGGGCGGGTGGAGGTCGTCGACGTCGGTCTGCCGTTGCGGCCCGACGAGGCCACCGTGGCCCGTCTCCACGGCGCCGATCTCGCCGCCGCGTGGCCCGTGCCGGCCCCCGACGACCACAAGTACAGCCGCGGCGTGCTGGGCGTCGTCGCGGGGACGGCGACCTACCCCGGCGCGGCCGTGCTGGTCGCCGGCGCCGCGGTGCGGGCGGGCGTCGGCATGGTGCGCTACCTCGGCGAGCCGGGTGCCGCGGTGGTCGCGGCGCACCCGGAGGTCGTGGTCGGCGGAGGTCAGGTCCAGGCGTGGGCGCTCGGCTCCGGCGTGGACGCGCACGACGAGGCGCAGGCCTCCCGGATCACCGCCGCGCTGGACACCGGCCTGCCGGCGGTCGTCGACGCCGGTGCGCTGCCGCTGCTGCCGTCGCGGGTGCCGCCGCACGTGGTGCTGACGCCGCACGCCGGCGAGCTGGTGAAGCTGCTGGCGGCGCGCGGCGTCGAGGCATCCCGCGAGGAGGTCGTCGCCGCGCCGCGGGCGTGGGCCCGACGAGCACACGAGCTGACCGGTGCGACGGTGCTGCTCAAGGGCGCGGTGACGGTGGTCGTCGGGCCGGGCGCCACGTATGCGCAGGCCGAGGCGCCGGTGTGGCTGGCGACCGCCGGCGCCGGGGACGTGCTGACCGGCCTGCTGGGCGCGCTGCTCGCCGGCCGCTCGTCGGACCTGCTGGCCGACCCGTCGCTCGCCGCCCGCCTGGCCGCCGTCGCCGCGAGCGTCCACGGCCGGGCTGCCGAGGCGGCCAACCCGGGCGGCCCCGTCTCGGCGAGCACCGTCGCCGACGCGCTCCCGCCGACGATCGCCGGACTGCTCCGGTAGCCGCGACGGCCCACAGGCCGGCGGGGACCAGGCCGGCGGCATCGGCGAGGTGACG
>CAZFTZ010000267.1:0-3596 GCA_964521875.1 uncultured Cellulomonas sp.
GGGCGACCGCAGCTCGGCGACCAGCTCGCCGTCGGCGAGGAACAGCACGCGGTGGGCATAGGAGGCGGCGCGCGGGTCGTGCGTCACCATGACGACCGACTGGCCGAGCTGGTCGACCGACCGGCGGAGGAAGCCCAGCACCTCGCCCGAGGCGTGCGAGTCGAGGTTGCCGGTCGGCTCGTCGGCGAAGATCACCGACGGGCGCGCGACCAGGGCGCGGGCGCACGCGACGCGCTGCTGCTGGCCTCCGGAGAGCTCGGCGGGCTTGTGGCCCAGCCGGTCGCGCAGGCCGACGGCGTCCACGACCTCGTCGAACAGCGCGCGGTCCACCGGGCGGCGGGCGATGTCCAGTGGCAGGGTGATGTTCTCCGCCGCGGTGAGGGTGGGCACCAGGTTGAACGCCTGGAAGATGAACCCGACGCGGGTGCGCCGCATCTTCGTCAGGCGGCGCTCCGACATCGAGGAGACCTCGAGGCCGTCGACCGCGACCGTGCCGCTCGTCGGGCGGTCGAGGCCGGCCAGGCAGTGCATGAGGGTGGACTTGCCGGATCCGGACGGACCCATGATCGCGGTCAGCTCGCCGCGAGCCAGGTCGACGTCGATGCCCCGCAGGGCGTGCACCTGCGCCTCGCCCGTGCCGTAGACCTTCGTCAGGCCGCGGGCGGAGGCGATCGCGTTCGGGTGGGTGGAGGCCGCCGCGCGGGCGGCGTCGAGCTCGGCTGTCGTGGACACGCAGTCATCGTGGCGGCGGGAGGCAGCCGGCGGCATCCGGAATTCCCCTGGTCATCCCCTGACTGTCAGGGCCCTGACCTGCGCGGACGTCGGGGTCGCAACCCTGGCCGAACGTCCCGCCCCGGGGCGGTGGCCAGGCCTTCCGCGGCGACCCACCCGAGGCTGCTCCCGAACCGCTACCCTGGGCGGCGCGGATGAGCCAGCCAGGCGGCCGCGTCGAGCGGGTCACCGCTCGCCGAGGAACGTCCGGGCTCCGCAGGGCAGGGTGGTGGGCAACACCCACCCGGGGTGACCCGCGGGACAGTGCCACAGAGAACAGACCGCCGGCCCCTCCGGGGACCGGTAAGGGTGAAACGGTGGTGCAAGAGACCACCAGCGCACCGGGTGACCGGTGCGGCTCGGCAAACCCCACCCGGAGCAAGGCCAGACAGGGAGCGTTCGAGGGCTGCCCGCCCGAGCTCCCGGGTAGGCCGCTGGAGGCGTGCGGCAACGCACGTCGGAGATGGATGGCCGCCACCCGCGCGGGGGCAACCGCGCGCGGGGACAGAACCCGGCGTACCGGCTGGCTCATCCGCACGAACCTGTACGAATCCTGTGGTGTCCGCCGATGAAGACGACGACAAGCGGAGGACCGCCGAAGGCAGGGGTGGGATGCACGAGCTGGCCGGCTGCCGGCTGCGGGCGGCCGAGGCCGCCGTCGACGGCTACGTGGTCGACTACGCCGACGGCGTGCTGCGGATGCAGCTCGAGGCCCCGCTCGTGGTCCAGGAGGCCGGCGACGCCGTCACCGTGCAGGTGCTGGACGCGGTGCGCGGCGAGTGCACCTACCGCGGGTTGCTCGCCAGGTCGCTCGGCACGTCGGTCGACGTCGTCGTGCTGGAGAGCGCCGGCCAGCGCCAGCGCCGCTCCGCTGCACGCGCACCGTACGTGGTGACGTGCATCGGGGTGGTGGGCGAGGACGAGAACTCCGAGCAGGTGCCCGTCACCGTGCTGGACGTCAGCGCCACCGGCCTGCGGTTCTCCTCCCGGCGCAAGCTGACCCTCGGCGCCGTGGTCGTCGTCCGCCTGCCGGCCGAAGGGGAGACCCTGGAGCTGCACGCCCGCGTGCTCCGCGTGGAGGAGGCTCGCACCCTGCACCGGTACGGCGCCGAGCTGGTCGACGTCGACGTGCGCACCCAGGAGCGGCTCTACCGGCTGGTGATGCGGCTGCAGCGCGAGGAGCTGCAGCGCGCCTCCGACGAGCGGAGCTGACAGCGGCGTCCGGGCGGCGTCAGGCCTCGGCGGCCAGGCGTGCGGCGCCGACGATCCCCGCGGCGTTGCGCAGCGCGGCCGGCACGATCGGGGTACGCAGGTCGAGCAGCGGCAGGTACTCGTCGTACTTCTTGGACACCCCGCCGCCGACGACGAACAGGTCGGGGGAGAACAGCTTCTCCAGCTCGTCGAAGTACCGCTGCAGCCTCTTGGCCCACTCCGGGTAGCTCAGGTCCTCCCGCTCGCGGGCGGCGTCCGAGGCCCGGGTCTCCGCATCCACGCCGTCCACCTCGAGGTGCCCCAGCTCGGTGTTGGGCACCAGCCGGCCGTTGTTGATCAGCGCGGTGCCGATGCCGGTGCCGAGCGTCACCACCATCACCAGGCCGGGGACGTCGCGCGCCGCCCCGTACTCCACCTCGGCGTAGCCGGCCGCGTCGGCGTCGTTGACGGCCAGCACCTGGCGGCCCGTCGTCTCGCGCAGCAGCTTCTCGATGTCCGTGCCGATCCAGCTGTCGTCGACGTTGGCCGCGGACTGGGCGACACCGTGGCGCACCACGGCGGGGAACGTCACGCCGATCGGGACGGACTTGCGCAGGTCGAACGTGGTGACGATCTGCTTCACCACCTGCGCCACCGCGGCAGGGGTCGCGGGCTGCGGCGTGGGGATGCGCAGCCGCTCGACGGCGAACGTCCCGGTGCGCAGGTCCACCGGCGCGCCCTTGATGCCGGATCCGCCGATGTCGATGCCGAACGCGGTCCGGCCCTTGGCCTGGGGGCGCTTGTCACGGGTCATGCCAGGGTGAGCACCTCCGCCCCGGTCTCGGTGACGACGAGGGTGTGCTCGAACTGCGCGGACGGCAGGCGGTCGGCGGTGACGACGGTCCAGCCGTCGTCCCACATCTCCCACTCGGGCGTGCCCAGGTCCAGCATCGGCTCGATGGTGAACACCATGCCGGGCTCCATCACCGTGGCGTACTCCGGCGCGGCGTCGTAGTGCGGCACGACGAGCCCGGTGTGGAAGGCCGGCCCGACACCGTGCCCGGTGTACTCCCGCACCACGCCGTAGCCGAACCGGCTGGCGTACTTCTCGATGACACGGCCGATGACGTTGAGCTGCCGCCCGGGCGCCACCGCCTTGATGCCGCGCTCCATCGCCTCGCGGGTGCGCTCGACGAGCAGCCGGGTCTCCTCGGCGACGTCGCCGACGAGGAACGTCGCGTTGGTGTCGCCGTGGACGCCGCCGACGTACGCGGTGATGTCGAGGTTGACGATGTCGCCGTCCTGCAACACCGTCGAGTCGGGGATGCCGTGGCAGATCACCTCGTTGACCGAGGTGCACAGCGACTTGGGGAAGCCGCGGTAGCCGAGCGTCGAGGGGTAGGCGCCGGCGTCGACCATGAACTGGTGGCCCACCGCGTCCAGCTCGTCGGTGGTGACGCCCGGCGCGACGTGCTTGCCGACCTCCACCAACGCCTGCGCGGCGACCCGCGACGCGACGCGGATCCGCTCGACCGTCTCGTCGTCGAACACGTCCGGGCCGGTCCAGGGCCGGGGCGCGGGGCGGTCGACGTACTCCGGGCGCGGGATCGACGCCGGCACCGGCCGGCGAGGGG
>CAZFTZ010000268.1:0-6261 GCA_964521875.1 uncultured Cellulomonas sp.
GCGCGGCTCGGACCGTCCGGCGCGCAGTTCGTGAGCATCCTGTGTGGGACGTCGAGTCATACCGTCGTCGGAGGCAGTCGCAGGGGGGTTCACCCTAGACTCCCCTCCGTGATCTTCAAGGCTGTGGGGGACGGCCGGCCATATCCGGACCACGGGCTGACGACGGCCAAGCAATGGGCCGACGTCCCGCCGCGTCAGGTGAGGCTGGACGAGCTGGTGACCACCAAGCGCACGCTCGACCTCGACGCGCTGCTCGCCGACGACTCGACGTTCTACGGCGACCTTTTCGCGCACGTGGTGCAATATAGGGGTGTGCTTTACCTTGAGGACGGCCTCCACCGCGCGGTGCGGGCCGCCCTCCAGCAGCGCCCGACGCTCCACGCCCGGGTGCTGGTGATCGAGTGAGCGAGGCAGAACGCGCCCGTAAGCTCCGCCGGCGCCACATGCACGAACGCCAGGCCGTGATCTTCGGCGTGCTCCTCGCGTTCCTCGCCCTCGCCTTCGTCACCGCCGCCGCGGTCTACACCGGCAACCTCGACCTGCCGTGGGCGAGCCGCGAGTTCACGTCCGAGCCGACGCCGTCCGTGACGCACAACCCCGCGGTGTGCCCGCCGGCCGGCGCGCTGCCGGTCGCGGCGGCGCAGATCACCATCAACGTCTACAACGGTGCCGGTACCAGCGGACTGGCCAAGACCACCGGCGACGCGCTGATCGAGCGGGGCTTCGTCGTGCAGACGGAGACCAACGCGATCTCGTCGTACACCGGGACCGCCCGGATCTCGTTCGGCATCCAGGGCATCGCGCAGGCGTACACGCTGGCCGCCCACGTCGACGACGCCGAGCTGCAGATCGACACCCGGCAGGACGCCACCGTCGACATCACGCTGGGCCAGGACTTCCTGGCGCTCAAGGCGGCGGACAAGGTGGCCCTCGACCCGAACACCCCGCTGGTCGCGCCCGCCGGCTGCATCCCGTTCGACCAGTTCGTCAGCGCAGCCCCGACGCCGGAAGCCACTGCGACGACCGCGGCCGGCTGATCCCGGAGGACCAGCCGGCCGCGTGACGGACGGTTGCAGGCGAGCGTCAGTGGTGGGCGACCGCCGGCTCGTCGCCGCCCGGGACCGACGCGGGCGTCGCGGGCTCCTGGCCGGTGCCGCGCCACGCCGCGATCCCCCGCATCACGTGGTAGATGACGATCGCCGCCGCGGTGCCGAGCGCGATCCCGGTGAAGCTGAGGTTCCCGGCGTCCCACGTGTAGTTGGCGATGCCGACGACGAGCGGGATGGCGGCCGTGGTGAGGTTGACCGGGTTGGAGAAGTCCACCTTGTTCTGCAGCCAGATCCGGGCGCCGAGCAGGCCGATCATGCCGTAGAGCATGGTCGCCGCCCCGCCGAGCACACCGGCCGGGACGGTGGCGACCGCGGCACCGAACTTCGGGCACATCGACAGCACGAAGGCGCCGACGCCGGCGACCCAGTAGGCGGCCGTCGAGTAGACGCGGGTGGCGGCCATCACGCCGATGTTCTCGGCGTAGGTCGTCGTGCCGGAACCGCCGCCGAAGCCGGCGAGGGTGGTGGCCAGACCGTCGGAGAACAGCGCGCGTCCCATGACGGGGTTGAGGTCGTGGCCGGTCATCGCGGCGACCGACTTCACGTGGCCGATGTTCTCCGCGATGAGCACGATGACCACCGGGACGAACACCGCCCACACCGACGGCTTGATCGACGGGGCGACGAAGTCCGGCAGCCCGATCCACTTCGCCTGCGAGATCGCCGAGTAGTCCACCTCGCCGCGGATCGCCGCGACCACGTAGCCGACGACGACACCGAGCAGGATCGACAGCCGCCCGACGATGCCCCGGAACAGCACCGTGATGAGGATGATCGACGCCAGCGTGACCAGGGCGGTGACCGGTGCCGTCTTGAAGTTGTTCCAGGCCGAGGGCGCGAGGTTGAGGCCGATGAGCGCGACGATCGTGCCGGTGACCACCGGAGGCATCACCACGTCGATCCAGTGCGCGCCCGCGAAGTGCACCACGACGCCGACGACCATGAGCAGCACGCCGGTGACGAGGATGCCGCCGACCGCCGCCGACTGGCCGCCCTCCTTCACGGCCACCGCGATCGGGGCGATGAACGCGAACGACGAGCCGAGGTAGCTGGGCAGCCGGTTCCCGGTGATGACGAGGAACAGCAGCGTCCCGACGGCCGAGAAGAACAGCGTCGTCGACGGCGAGAAGCCCGTGATGAGGGGGACCAGGAACGTCGCGCCGAACATCGCGACGATGTGCTGCAGACCGATGCCGATCGTGCGAGGCCAGGTCAGCCGCTCGTCGGGCGCGACCACCTCGCCGGGGGCGACGTGACGACCCTCCCCGTGCAGTCGCCAGCCCCACCGGAACCCGCCCATGTCTCCTCCTCGAGCACGCCTTCACCATCCCCGCACCGGGGCTGCACGAACCTTACTGATCTGATGTCTCGCCGAAGCGCATTCCCCCAGGAGACTCTCAGCGTCCTCATCTACCCTGGTCACGATCCCTGCCGCCGAGGAGGCCCTTCTGTCGCACGCCCTGCTCCGCAGCCGGAAAGCCGCCTGGGGCGGGTTCCTGGCGGTCCACCTGTGGCTGGCGTTCCTCGGCATCGTCGTCATCCCGAACCAGTCGTTCTGGGACCTGCAGCTGTACCGCTACTGGATGTGGCTCGGCGTTCACGTGCAGCAGTGGCCGGGGCTCGACGCGGCATGGGTGTACCCGGCGGGCGCGATGGTGCCGATGCTCGTCGCCGGCATCGGCGGGCTGGGCTACGGCAACGGGTACGCGATCGTCTGGGCGCTGATGATCACCGCGCTGGACGCCGCGGCGCTCGCCGTGCTGCTGCGCCGCCGCAACGGGCTCGCCGCAGCGTGGTGGTGGTCGGCGTTCCTGCTGTTGCTCGGCCCCGTCGCGATGGGCCGCCTCGACGCGGTGGTGGCGCCGCTGACCGTCGTCGCGCTGCTGTGGGGGCTCGACCGGCCCGCGGTCGCCTCGTTCCTGCTGGCCGTCGGCGCGTGGGTCAAGGTCGCGCCCGGTGCGCTCATCGCCCCGCTGTTCCTGGCCGCCCGACGACCGTGGCGTGACGTCGTCGTGCCGGCTGCCGCGCTCTCCGCGGTGATCGTCGGGACGGTCGTCGGGCTCGGTGGCGCGGACCACGTGCTGTCCTTCCTCTTCGAGCAGGGCGCGCGGGGGCTGCAGATCGAGTCCGTCGGTGCGACGCCGTGGCTGCTCGTCGCGCTGTTCTCGACGAGCATCACGCGCTGGATGAACCAGGAGATCAACACCTGGGAGATCTACGGGCCCGGCACCTCGCAGATGGCGGCGCTGCTCGGCGTGCTGTTCACGCTGGCGATCGCGGCCGTCGCGGTGCTGCTGTGGTGGCGGCGCGAGCGGCTCGGCCGCCGGCTGTGGACCGACCGCACCGACCGGCATGAGCTGCTGGTGCGCGGCGCGTTCCTCATGACGCTGGCGATGCTCGTGTTCAACAAGGTGCTGTCGCCGCAGTACATCGGCTGGCTCGCGGCACCGATGGTCGTCGCGGTGGCGCTCGGCCTGCCCGGCTGGGACCGCGAGCGCCGCTGGGTGCTCGCCATCGCCGGTGCGACGCAGATCGTCTTCCCGTGGCTCTACAGCCAGATCACGTACGGCGGGGCGGGCACCACGCTGGTGCTCGCGGCACGCAACGCCGCGCTCGTCGTGCTGCTCGCCTGGTCCGTGCGCGCGCTGGTGCGGCCGCGGTCCGACGAGGCCGTCGCGGTGGCCCGCGCCGGCGCGCGGGTGGCGGCGCACGCGACCCCCTGACGGGTCTGGGCGGGGGCGGGCGCTGACACCCTGACCGTTCGGGTGACGCCGCGCCGAATCGCCACGGCGACGCGCTTCGCAGCACTAGGTTGCCCGCGACCGGCGGGCACCCGCGCGCCGGCGGCGTCCGACGAGCGAAGGTGCCCATGCGCTTCAACCCGCCCACCTCGTGGCCCGGCATCCCGGACGGCTGGACCCCGCCCGCCGGCTGGTCGCCCGACCCGAGCTGGCCGCAGCCCCCGGCGGCCTGGCCCTACTGGTTGTCCGACGACGGCACGCCGCTGCCCGTGACGTTCGCGCCGGACGTCCCGCCGTGGGACCCGCGCTCGGTGGCGCCTGCATCTGCGACCGGCGGGGTCGCCGGCCCCGCTTGGCCGGCCGTCGCCCCCGTCGACCGGACGGCACAGGTGCATGCCGCTCGCCGCGCCGCGCTGGTGTCGTTCGGCATCGGCGTCGGGGTGTTCCTCGTCGGCGCGGTGTCCGCGATCATCGCCGGCCGCTCCCGCAGCGGCGGCTGGATCTGGACCGGCGGCATGCTCGTCGGCGCCAGCCTGTTCATCCGCTCGTTCACGCAGTACCGCGCGACGCGCGGCGACGGCAGCCCCGCCGCCACGCCGCGATCCGTCGCCCTCGTCGCGACGGGCGCACTGCTGTGCGTCGGCACCGGGGTCGGCGCGCTGCTCGCCGTCGTCAACGGTCCGGGCGAGGTGCCGCACGAGGCGGGCTCCTGCTGGAACGTCACCGGCGGCGACAACATCGAAGCCGTGCCGTGTGCCGACGACCACCAGTACAAGGTGTCGGACGTCGTCGACGGGCAGGACTCCTGCCCTCTGACCAGCAACTTCTACGTCGAGCTGGACTCCGGCAAGATCGGCTGCCTGGTCGACGACTGAGCTACACGGTGCCCTCGAACAGCCCGATGTCGTTGCCTGACGGGTCGCGGATCACCGCCCACCAGCTGGTGTCGCTGATCGGCGCCTTCGGCGTGGTCACCGTGCCGCCCAGCCCTTCGACCGCCGCCACCACGTCGTCGATCGAGTCGACCTCGACGTAGCTGCGTGGCTGCGTGAAGTCGGCCGACCGCTGCGCGAGCCCACCGCCACTGATCTGGTTCGGGGCCCGCCACATCGGGTAGTCGTCGTACCCGGGCGGTGCCGCGATCTGCCAGCCGAACAGCGTGCCGTAGAAGTTCTTCGCCTGGTCGAAGTCGTCGACCGGGATGTCGATGTGCGTGATGTCCCCGTGCGCCATGGCTGCTCCTTCTTGTCGGCCGGCCGGGTGCGGTCGGTCCTCACGTGCGGACGCGGCCACGGTAGGCACGGCCACTGACACGGCGCGCGACGAGAGGAGTCGGAGCACCCTGGCGACGACAACGGCCCCGACTCGTGACGAGTCGGGGCCGTTCTGCGAGGGCGGTGGCGGTGGGATTCGAACCCACGGTGGACTTTCACCCACACACGCTTTCGAGGCGTGCTCCTTTGGCCGCTCGGACACACCACCATGCGCCCCAGCAGGGTACCCGGTCGGCGGGCCCGTCACGCAATCCGCCTACCGTGGTCCCATGGGCACCCTCGACGACCTGGTCGGCGTCCTCGAAGGCCGCCGGTTGGCCGTCCTGACCGGCGCGGGCGTCTCCACCGACTCCGGCATCCCCGACTACCGCGGGCCCGACTCTCCCAAGCGCACGCCGATGACGTTCCAGCAGTTCGTCGGCGACGAGCGGTTCCGGCGGCACTACTGGGCGCGCAACCAGGTGGGATGGCGGCACGTCGCCACGCGTCACCCGAACGCGGGGCACCGCGCGCTGGCCGGGCTGGAACGGCGCGGCATCGTCCTCGGCGTCATCACGCAGAACGTCGACCTGCTCCACGAGACCGCAGGGTCGCAGCGCGTCGTCGACCTGCACGGGCGGTACGACGAGGTCCGCTGCCTGCGCTGCGGCGCGCGGTACAGCCGCGACGAGGTCGCCGACCGCCTCGACGCGCTCAACCCGGGGTTCGTCGAGCGCATCGGCGAGGTGGGCGACGTCGAGATAGCCCCGGACGCCGATGCCGTGATCGAGCGGACCGAGGGCTTCGTCGTCGCCTCCTGCTGGGCGCCGGACCCGGAGGGCCTGGCCGCCGAGTGCGGCGGCATCCTCAAGCCGGACATCGTCTACTTCGGTGAGACGGTGCCGCCGGAGCGCGTCGCCGCCGCCTACGCGCTGGTCGACGACGCCGACGCGTTGCTCGTCGCGGGCTCGTCGCTCGCCGTGCAGTCTGGTCTGCGGTTCGTCCGGCACGCGGCCGCCGCCGGCAAGCCGGTCGCGATCGTCAACCGCGGCACGACGAGAGGGGACCGCTACGCGGCGGTCACGTTGCACGCGGGCACGTCGGAGGTGCTCGCCGCGCTCGTCGCGCTGCTGCCGGCGCCCACCGCTCCCGTCACTC
>CAZFTZ010000269.1:0-19564 GCA_964521875.1 uncultured Cellulomonas sp.
GCGTCGCGGCATCGTCGTGCTGCTCAAGGGGCTGCGCCCGGAGCACCGGCGGGTGATGGAGTCCGTCGGCGCGCTGGCGCGGCTGCGGCACCCCGCGCACCTGTTCGACGACCTCGGCGCGGCGGTCGAGCACGCCCGCACGCACGTGCGCCGGGCGCTGCACGAGGAGCCGGCCGTCGCCTGACGAGCCACAATGGCCGACGAGCCCACACCGAAGGCAGGCCACGATGACGTCCCTCGACCGACCCCTCGCCCAGGACCCGTACGGGAAGCTGCCGCCGGTCCCCTCGTTCGCGCTGACCAGCCCTGACGTGACCGACGGTGCCCGCCTCAGCGACGAGCTCACCGGCGCCGGCGGCAACCTGTCCCCCGCGCTGGCCTGGTCCGGGTTCCCCGCCGGCACGCGCTCCTTCGTCGTCAGCTGCTTCGACCCGGACGCGCCGACGCCGTCCGGGTACTGGCACTGGACGGTCGTCGACATCCCGGCCACGGTGACCTCGCTGGACCGCGGCGCCGGCACACCCGGCGGCGGGCACCTGCCGCGCGGCGCGTTCCACGTGCGCAACGACGACGGCACCGAGGGCTACGAGGGCGCCGCCCCGCCGGCGGGCGACAAGGAGCACCGGTACGTGTTCGCGGTGCACGCGCTCGACGTCGAGGAGCTGGGCGACGGCCCGACGACCAGCCCCGCGCTGGTCGCGTTCCACGCCGTCTTCCACACCCTCGCCCGCGCCACCCTCACGGCGACCTACCAGCGCTGACCGTTCCCGGGGCCGCGAACGGCGGCGCACGACGAGGGTCGGCGGGGCGGGTTACGGTGCGGGCATGCCGACGTTGACCTGGGTGCCTGCCCTCGACCGCCCCGACCTGCTCGCACCGTCCACGGTCGCGGCGCTCACGTCCTGGGCGCGGTCCGTCCCGGTGGTGGCCGACGAGGTGACGGTGGCCGAGATCGACCCCGCGCTCGCCGACACCGCCGCCCTCAACGAGGCCTACGGCCTGCCCTCGTCAGGCTCGGTGAACTGCGTGCTCGTCGTCGGCAGGCGGGACGGCGCGGAGCGCTTCGCCGCGGCCGGGGTGCGCGCCACCTCCCGCGCGGACGTCAACAACGTCGTCAAGCGGCTGCTCGACGTGCGCAAGGCGACATTCCTGCCGATGGACCGCGCGACGAGCGACTCCGGGATGGAGTACGGCGGCATCACCTTCCTCGGCCTGCCGCCCGCGTACCGGGTGCTGCTGGACGCCTCGGTCGCCACCCCGGACGCGGACGCCGGCGACCGCGTGCTCATCGGCAGCGGTGTGCGCCGCTCCAAGCTCTCGCTGCCGGGTGTCCTGCTGGCCGCGGCGCCCGGCGTCGAGCTCGTCGACGGGCTGGCCCTGTCGTGACCGAGGTCACCGAGGGCGAGGCCCGCGCCGCCGCCGCGCTGCGGGCGGCCGGCATCGCCCACACGATCACCCGGCACGGCCCGGTCCGCTCCCTCGCGGAGGCGGCTGCCGCGCGCGGGCTGCAGCCGGCGGACGTCGTCAAGACGATCGTCGTGCGGCGGGCCGACGACGACTTCCTCTTCGTCCTCGTCCCGGGCGACCGCACCATCTCGTGGCCCAAGCTGCGCACCCTGCTCGGCGTCAGCCGGCTGTCCATGCCGGACGCCGCGACCGCGCGCGACGTGACGGGGTACGAGCGCGGGACGATCACGCCGTTCGGCTCGCTGCGCGCCTGGCCCGTGGTGGCCGACGAGCGCATCACCGGCAGGACGGTGTCGATCGGCGGCGGCGCCCACGGCGTCGCGGCGACGGCCGCCGGCGACGACGTCGTCCGGGCGCTGGGCGCCACGGTCGCCGACGTCACCGACCCGGAGCCGGAGCGCCGCTAGACCAGTGCGGGTGCCAGCCGGTCGAGCGTGTCGCTCCAACCGCCGCGGATGCCGAGCCCGAACCACCGCGCCACCTCGTTCGCGGTCACGGTGTCGGCGAACCCGACGTGCACCGTCATCTCCGTCCCGGTCGCACCGTCGGCGAGCACCTCGTCGCGCAGCGCGACCGTCACCAGCGGCAGCTCGTCGAGCCGGTCCGGGTCGAGCTCCGGCCAACCGCCGACCGCGCCGTGCGCGAACACCAGCCGCTCGCCGGGCACCACCTCGGTGTAGACGCCGCCGGTGACGTAGTGCCGGGTCGAGCCGCCGCCCTCGTAGAGGTGCACCCGCCACGACCCGCCCGGGCGGAGGTCCACGCTCGCCTCGTCGTCCACGCCCTCGGGTGCATCGGAGAACCAGTGCAGCCGGTCCGGCTGCGTCCAGGCCGCGAACACGGCCGCGCGTGGTGCCGGGATGTGCCGCACCAGCGTGAAGCTGCGGCCGTCGGCCGCCGTCTCGTCCGTCATGACCCCTCCCCGGGTGCTGCCGCGTCGGCAGCCAGCTGGGCCTCGAGCCGGTCGAGGCGCTCGGTGAAGAACGCGCGGTAGCCGCCCAGCCAGGCGTCCACCTCGCGCAACGGGCCGGCGTCCAGCCGGCAGGGGCGCCACTGCGCGTCGCGCCCCTTGGCGACCAGCCCTGCCCGCTCCAGCACCTTGAGGTGCCGCGACACCGCCGGCAGGCTCATCGCGTGCGGCCTGGCCAGCTCGGTGACGGTCGCCTCGCCGCGCCGCAGCCGGTCGAGGATCGCTCGCCGGGTCGGGTCGGCCAGCGCGGCGAACGTCGCGTCCAACGTGTCGGTCGTCGTCATTCAACTGCTCCGTTAATTAGCAGGTTGGTTAAGTCTGCGCACGACGAAGGACCGCGGTCAAGCCCCGACGCAGAGACGCACCCGCGAGAGCGCCCCGGCGGACCCTGACCCATGGCAAGGTGACAGTCGACGACGCTGCTCGAGCCGCGGGGGGTCGGCAGAACCGATGACGCAGGCCACAGGCTCGCAGTCCGATCGCTCGGCGTCCCCGATCTGGTTCTTGCGCGTCGCCGGGCTGGTCGTCGCGTGGCCGGTGTGGCTGTTCCTCGTCGCCGCGGTGCTGTCCCCGACGGGCGTCGCCGGCGGCGACGGCGGCTGGGTATGGGCCACCCTCGCGTTCGCTCCCGTGGTGCTCCTCACGCGGTGGATGCTGGCCCCCGCCGGGCACCCACGCCGGGTGACCATCGCGCTCACCGCGGTGGCCCTGCTGCTCGGTGTCGCCGTCTACCTCTGGGCACCGCCGAGCCTCGGCCGCGTGGATCGCGTCTCGCGCGGTCTCCCGCTCCCGACGGACGCCGTCCAGGTCTGGGTCGACGCCGTCCCCAGCGACTGGTGCCTGGAGACGTGCTCCTCCGTCGAGCGCGACTACGTCGTCCCCGACGGCGATGCCGCCCTCGCGGCGCTCGAGACCGGCCTGCGCGAGCACGGATGGCGGCGGGTCGGCGCCGCGTGGTGCCACGGCGGCTTCTCGGTGCGGACCGGGCTGATGTCCGCCGACGACCCGCGCCTGGTGACGCACCGGACCCAGAACCCGGACCTGCAGGCGATCAAGGTGCTCACCAAGGCACGGTGCGACGGCTGACGACCGGCGTCAGCGGCTCACGACGCGGGTCGCCCAGAACGCGACGGCCGCCGCCGCGGCGACGTTCAGCGAGTCCACCCCGCCCGCCATCGGGATCCGTACGACGAGGTCCGCCGAGGCGATCGTCCGGGGCTTGAGCCCGTCGCCCTCGGCGCCCAGCACCAGCGCCAGCCGGTCCGGGGGGTCCGCGACGAGCTCGTCCAGCGTGATCGCCTCGTCGGACAGCGCCAGAGCGGCGACGACGAAACCCGCCGCCCGCAGGTCGTCGACCCCCGCCGGCCACGGGTCGACGCGCGTCCACGGCACCTGGAACACGGTGCCCATCGAGACCCGCACCGACCGCCGGTACAGCGGGTCGGCGCAGCGTGGCGTCGCCAGCACCGCATCGACGCCCAGCGCGGCGGCGGAGCGGAACGCCGCCCCGACGTTGGTGTGGTCGACGACGTCCTCCAGCACTGCCACCCGCCGGGCACCGTCCAGCACCGCCGCGAGCGGAGGCAGCGGAGGCCGGTGCATTGCGGCCAGCGCCCCACGGTGGACGTGGAACCCGGTGATCGCCTCCAGCACGGGCTCCTCGGCGACGTACACCGGCACCTCTCCCGCCGCCGGCGCCGCCGCGAGCATCGCCTCCACGTCCGGCAGCCAGCGCGGCGCCAGCAGCACGGACCTCGGCCGGTGCCCCGCCTCGAGCGCCCGCCTCAGCACCGTCGAGCTCTCGGCGATGTAGAGCCCGGCCGACGGCTCGTGGCGGGACCGCAGCGCGACGTCCGTCAGCGACACGTAGTCCGCCAACCGCTCGTCGGCCGCGTCCGTGAGGCGGACCACCTGCGGGGTGAGCACGGCCCGATCCTGTCAGGAAGCGGCGTGACGCAGCGCCCGCCCGCCGGCGAACGCCGCCGCGGCGCCGACGAGCGCGAACGCCGGCACCGCGACGAACGCGGTGTGCATGCCCACGTGGTCGGACAGCCAGCCGAGCAGGAAGGGCGCGACGCCGATCGAGAGCGCACCGTACAGCGTCGCGTCGCCCTGCGCGCGGTCGGAGTGGCCCGGCGAGGCGGCGAGCAGCAACGCGATCGACAGCGGGTACTGCACGCCCAGTCCCAGCCCGGACAGCACCAGCCCGGCGAGGGCGACACCGGTCGAGGTCGTGGTCCACACCACGGCCCAGCCGGCGATGTTGAGCAGGAACCCGCCGCCCAGCAGGTACGCCGGCGAGATCCGCAGCGACAGCGGACCGGTGATCAGCCGGATCACGGTCATGCCGGCCACCAGCCCTGCGGTCGCCGCCGTCGCGATCCCGGCGCCCGCGCCGGTGCGGTCGATGAGCAGCGCGGTGGACCAGTAGTCGGTGGCGTTCTCCACCGCGACGGTCGCGACGACGGCACCGAGGAACAGCACCGCCGCGGCCGTGCGGTGCCAGCGCGCCGGCGCCGGCGTGATCGCCGCCTCGCCCGGCACCGCGGCAGGGACCGCACGTCGGGGCAGGCTCTCGGAGTGCGGCAGCCGCGCGACGAGCAGCCCGACGACGATCGCCAGTCCGGCGGTGACGACGACGCCCGCCCGCCATCCCCAGCCGATCGAGACCGCGGCCCCGACCGCCAGCGGGCCCAGCAGCCCGACGCCCGAGCCGACGGCGTTGCCCTCGCTGATCGCCGCGGACGCCGTCTCGCCGTGATGCAGCGCCAACCCCACCTGCGTCGAGGCGACGAGGATGTTGCCACCCACGGCCAGCACGAGCATCGCCGAGAGGGTCCACGCCAGCGACGGGCCGGCGACCAGCCCCGTCACACCGACGGCGACCAGGCCGCATGCCCCGACGATCGCCGCACGCCGCCCCCACCAGAGCACCGCGCGCGGCGCCAGGAACGCCGCCACCAGGCCGCCGGCCGCCATCGCGGTGCCGTGCAGCCCCGCTTGCGCGTCGCTGATCCGCAGGTCGTCCGCCAGCAGCGGGACGCTCGGGTTGAAGCTGTAGAGCAGCCAGCCCCACACGGCGTAGCAGCCGTAGAGGGTGACCGTCATCCGGTCCCGGACCACCCGGTCCGTGCTCGTCGGACGAGGCCGCGATCGAAACGATACGACTGGCACCCGGAAAGCGTAGGGCCTCCCGGTGACGGCGACGGCCGCGCGCCCAGGGAGGGACGCACGGCCGTCGGACGCTGCAGCCGGAGGTCAGACCTCGTCGACCGCCGCCGCGGCGAACTGGCTCTCGTACAGCCGGGCGTACGCCCCACCCGCTGCGAGCAGCTCGGCGTGCGTGCCCTGCTCGACGATGTCGCCGTGCTCCATGACGAGGATGAGGTCCGCGTCACGGATGGTCGACAGCCGGTGCGCGATGACGAACGAGGTCCGCCCCTGGCGCAGCGCGTTCATCCCGTGCTGCACCAGCACCTCGGTGCGGGTGTCCACCGAGCTGGTCGCCTCGTCGAGGATGAGGATCGCCGGGTCGGCGAGGAAGGCACGGGCGATCGTCAGCAGCTGCTTCTCGCCGGCGGACAGCGCGCCGCCCTCGTCGTCGATCTTCGTCTCGTACCCGTCCGGCAGGGTGCGGACGAACCGGTCGACGTGTGTCGCCGTCGCGGCCTCCACCACCTGCTCGCGAGTGGCCTCGTCGACGCCGTACGCGATGTTCTCGGCGATGGTGCCCTGGTAGAGCCAGGTGTCCTGCAGCACCATGCCCATCTGGGAGCGCACGTCGTCGCGGGTGAGCGTACGGGTGTCCACCCCGTCGAGCGTGATCCGTCCCGAGTCCACCTCGTAGAACCGCATGATGAGGTTGACCAGCGTCGTCTTGCCCGCGCCCGTCGGTCCGACGATCGCGATGGTGTGCCCCGGCTCGGCGACCAGCGACAGGTCGTCGATCAGCGGCTTGTCCTCGTCGTACCGGAACGCGACGTGCTCGAACTCGACGCGGCCCTTGACCGGCTGCGCCAGCTTCGCGGCCGGCACCGGGTCCGGCGACTGCTCCTCGGCGTCCAGCAGCTCGAACACCCGCTCCGCCGACGCGACGCCCGACTGCAGCAGGTTCGCCATCGCCGCGATCTGCGTGATCGGCTGGCTGAACTGCCGGCTGTACTGGATGAACGCCTGGACGTCGCCCAACGTCATCGTCCCGGAGGCCACCTTGAGGCCGCCGACGACGGCGACGATGAGGTAGTTGAGGTTCGCGACGAACCCGAGCGCCGGCTGGATGATCCCGGAGATCGCCTGCGCCTTGAAGCTCGCGTCGTACAGCTTCTCGTTGCGCTCGGTGAACACCTTCGCCGCCTCGCGCTGCCGGCCGAACACCGTCACCAGCGCGTGCCCGGTGAACATCTCCTCGATGTGGGCGTTGAGCGCACCGGTGTGGGTCCACTGCCCGACGAACTGCGGCTTGGACCGCTTCGCGATCGCCCCCGCGATGCCCATCGCGACCGGCACTGTCACCAGGGCGACCAGCGCGAGCTCCCAGGAGATGGTGAACATCATCACCATCACGCCGAGCACGGTGAGCACCGAGGTGATGAGCTGCGACATCGTCTGCTGCATCGTCTGGGCGACGTTGTCGATGTCGTTCGTCACGCGGGACAGCAGCTCGCCGCGCGGCTGGCGGTCGAAGTAGCTGAGCGGCAGCCGCGTCAGCTTGTCCTCGACCTCGTCGCGCAGCGAGCGCGCGGTGTTCTGCACCATCCGCGTCGTCAGCCGGAACTGCAGCCAGCCGAACACCGACGAGACGGCGTAGATCGCCAGCACGACGGCCAGGATCCGCGCCAGCCGGTCGAAGTCCACGCCCTGCCCGACGACGATCCCCGGCAGCCCGCTGATCATGTCGGCGATCTGCGTCTGCCCCTGGGCGCGCAGCTGCTCGACGATCTGGGCGGTCGTCACCGTGCTCGGGTCGACGCCCGCCGGAAGCTGGGTGGCGATCTGCCTGCCCAGCAGGCCCTCGAAGATGACGTTGGTCGCCCGGCCGAGGATCTTCGGCCCCGCGACCGCCGCAGCGACGGACAGCACGCCGAGCACCAGCATCCAGATCAGGCGTGCCCGCTCGGGCCGCAGCAGGCCGATCAGCCGCTTGCCGGACCCCTTGAGGTCCTTGGCCTTCTCCCCCGGCATGCCCATGCTGCCGAAGGGGCCGCCGCCCATCGGGCCGCGCCGCTGCGGCGGGCGCGGTGCCGCCGCGGGCGCGTTCTCCTGGTTCTCGGCGCTCATGCCGCTTCCTCCACGCTCAGCTGCGAGTAGACGATCTCCTGGTACGTCGGGTTGCTCTCCAGCAGCTCGGCGTGGGTGCCGACGCCGACCACCTTGCCGTCGTCGAGGACGACGATCCGGTCGGCGTTGCGGATGGTCGCGACGCGTTGCGCGACGACGAGGACGGTGGCGTCCCGGGTCTCGGGGACCAGCGCGGTGCGCAGCGCGGCGTCCGTCGCGTAGTCCAGGGCGGAGAACGAGTCGTCGAACAGGTAGATCGCCGGCTTGCGGGCGATCGCGCGGGCGATCGCCAGGCGCTGGCGCTGGCCGCCGGAGACGTTGGTGCCGCCCTGGGCGATCGGCGCGTCCAGGCCGCCCTCCATCTCCTCGACGAAGTCACGCGCCTGTGCCACCTCGAGGGCGTGCCAGAGCTCGTCGTCCGTCGCGTCCGGCGCCCCGAACTGCAGGTTGGAGCGCACCGTGCCGGAGAACAGGTACGGCTTCTGCGGCACCAGCCCGACGAGGCCCCACAGGTCGTCCGGTGCCACGTCGCGCACGTCGACGCCGCCGACGAGCACCTCGCCCGCCGTCGCGTCGTACAGCCGCGGCACCAGGTTGACCAGCGTCGTCTTGCCGGCACCGGTGGAGCCGATGATCGCCGTGGTACGGCCGGGCTCGGCCACCAGGTCGACGTCCTGCAGCACCGCGCCCTCGGCACCCGGGTACCGGAACTCGACGCCCCGCAGCTCCAGGCGGCCGCGCTCTGGGCCATCGGGCAGCGGTACCGGCTGGATCGGGGGCAGCACCGTCGGCTCGGTGTCGACCACGGCCGCGATGCGCTCCGAGGCCACCATGGCGCGCGGGATCATGACGAAGATCAGCGAGCTCATCATCACGGCCATGAGGATGAAGACGATGTAGCTGATGAACGCCGTCAGCGAGCCGATCTGCAGCGCCCCGCTGTCGACGCGCTTGGCGCCGAACCACAGCACCGAGACGCTCGTCGCGTTCATCACGAACATCACCAGCGGGAACAGCACGGCCATGAACATGCCGGTGCGCAGGCCGGCCTCGAACAGGTCGCCGTTGGCCACCCCGAACCGGCGGCGCTCGCGCTCCTCGCGGACGAATGCCCGGATGACGCGCACGCCCTGCAGCTGCTCGCGCATCACGCGGTTGACCGCGTCGATCCGCGACTGCATCTTGCGGAACCAGGGCACCATCTTGGTGACGACGAGCGCGACGATCACCGCCAGCACCGGCACCACGACGAGCAGCACGCCGGACAGCGCGACGTCCTCGCGCAGCGCCATGATCACGCCGCCGACCAGCATGATCGGCGCCATCAGCATGATGGTGAGCGTCATGAGGACGACCATCTGCACCTGCTGCACGTCGTTCGTCGTGCGGGTGATGAGCGTCGGGGCGCCGAACTTGCCCATCTCCTGCTGGGAGAAGGCCTGGACACGGTCGAACAGCCGGGCGCGCATGTCCCGGCCGAGGGCCATGGCGGTGCGGGCGCCGAGGTAGACCGCGCCGACCGCGCAGACGACCTGCGCGAGGCTGACGGCGAGCATGACGAAGCCGAGCCGCCAGATCTCGCCGGTGTCGCCCTTGGCGACGCCCTTGTCGATGATGTCTGCGTTCAGGCTCGGTAGGTACAACGTGGCGACGACCTGCACGATCTGCAGGAGGACGACCGCGACCGCCGCACCCGTGTACGGGCGCAGGTGCTCGCGGAGGAGCCGGACCAGCATGGATCTGCCTCTCGGAGGTGTGGGCTGACTAACGGGTGGGGTCGGCGGGGTCCAGCACCCCGCCGAGGAAGAAGTCGGCCAGCAAGGCCGCATCAGGGAGGGTCCGGCTGCCTGAACCCCGGCGCAGACGGTTGGCGCTCTGGGCGATGGTGCCAGCGAGCGTCATCTCGAGGAGCTCGACCACGGTGTCCACCGGCTGGCGCAGCCGGTGTGCGTCGGGCTCGAGCAGGCGCCGCATCTGGGCCCGGATGAGCATCATCATCGCGTCCTGGCGCTGGGTCCAGTCTTTCAGCGCCCCTTTCGTCGCCGCCGGGTCGTGCCGGCCGCGGAACGCCTCGGGTCCACGTCCCAGCCGGTGCACCACCGACATCCAGAGCGTCATGTCCTCGGCTCGCGCCAGGCCGACGCGCAGCGCGAGCGTGAGGCGCTCCTCGATCGGCAGGTCGAGCGAGATCTCACCGAGCCTTGCGACGTCCTCGGAGGGGTCGAGGGTGGCGGCGATCGCCTCGCGGACCAGCGAGTCCTTGTCGTCGAACACCCGGAACAGGGTGCCCTCGGCGACCTGGGCGGCCTCGGCGAGCTCGCGCGTCGTCACGTCCGCGCCGCGGACGCGGACCACCGGCAGCACCGCCTTCAGGATGGCGAGCCGTCGCTCGTCGGGCGGCAGCGGAGCGGCGCGCCCGGGACGTGACCCGGTGACTTGCACCCGGTGAGACTAAATGAGTGAGTGCTCACTCAGCAAGTCCCACCCGGGTGCCTTCCCGAGCGCGCGCCAACGACGGCCCGTCCCACGCGCCCACGGTTCGAGTCGCGGCGCCACGTGTCGCGCCGTGCCCACCCGACCGGGCTCACTCCTCCGGAGGAGTGGCCGGCGGCTCGGGCGACACGGGCGGTGCGCCGCTCGGCCGCTGACCCGCCTCCATCGACGGGTCGAACGGCATCCCGCTGGCGCTGCCGGCACCCGTGGCGTCCTTCGTCGCCGCCTCCGACTGGCGCCGTGCCTCGGCGAGCGCCTCCGCCGCCGACGGCAGCGACACCGGCGGCAGGTCGCTCACCGGCGACGTGCCAGCCGGACGTGCCGGCTCGGACGGTGTGGTCCCGCCCGGCACACCGCCGAAGCCACGCGCCAGCGCGCCGAGCGCTCCGGACAGCTCGGCCGGCAGGAACCACATCGTGTTCGACGGGCTCTCCGCGATCTTCGGCAGCTGCTGCAGGTACTGGTACGCCAGCAGCTTCGGGTCCGCGTCGCCGCGGTGGATCGCGTCGAACACCTGCAAGATCGCCCGCGCCTCGCCCTCGGCACGCAGCACCGCGGACTGGGCGTCGCCCTCGGCACGCAGCACCGCCGCCTGCTTCTCGCCCTCGGCGGTCAGGATCTTGCTCTGCTTGACACCCTCGGCGGTGAGGATGGTGGCGCGGCGGTCGCGCTCGGCTCGCATCTGCTGCTCCATCGAGCTCTGGATGCTGGGCGGCGGGTCGATCGCCTTCAGCTCGACGCGGTTGACGCGGATGCCCCACTTGCCGGTCGCCTCGTCGAGCACGCCGCGCAGCTGGCCGTTGATCTGGTCGCGGCTGGTGAGCGTCTGCTCCAGGTCCATGGTGCCGATGACGTTGCGCAGCGTGGTGACCGTCAGCTGCTCGATGCCGATGTAGTAGTTCGCGATCTCGTACACCGCGGCGCGTGGCTCGGTCACCTGAAAGTAGATGACGGTGTCGATCGACACCACGAGGTTGTCGGACGTGATGACGGGCTGCGGCGGGAACGAGACCACCTGCTCGCGCAGGTCCACCTTGGCACGCACCCGGTCGATGAACGGGACCAGCAGGTGCAGACCGGCGTCCAACGTCCGCGAGTAGCGGCCCAGGCGCTCGACGATGTACGCCTCCGCCTGCCGCACGATCCGCACCGCGCGGATCAGCGCGATCACGACGAACAGCGCGACGAGCGCCAGGACGACCCACCCGACGATCTCTCCGGGGTTCATCTCACTCCTCGATCGGTTCCACGACGGCGGTCGCGCCGTCGATCCGGGTCACGCGCACCGGCGTGCCCGTCGTCAGCTGCGCACCGTCCGCGGTGCGCGCCGTCCACACCTCGCCGCCGATCTTCACCCGGCCGCCGTCACCGGCCACCGGTGTCACGGTCACCGCCTGCCGCCCGACGAGCGCGGCGGCGTTCGTCTCGACCAGGTGCTGGCGCCGGCGCAGGTACTGCAGCAGCCACGGCCGCAGGGCCGCGAGCAGCACCACGGCGACGACGACCGCGACGATCGCCTGGACGACGACCGGGGCGCCGAGTGCGGCGGCGATCGCCGCCGCGAGAGCCCCTCCGGCGAGCATGAGGAGGACCAGGCCCAGCGAGAGCACCTCGCCGATGGCCAGCACCACGGCGGCACCGAGCCACCACAACCAGGCCACCACGTCCCCCTCCCCGACGGCAGCGCCGCCGTCCCTGTCGACCCTAGCGCGGCATCGTCGGGCGGGTCGGGGCTTTTCGGTGGGTCAGTGGGCGCCGGTGCGCACGTGCGCCGGCATCGCGCGCGCCGCCCAGCGGTCCGCGTGACGGTCCAGCTCCAGCTCGAGACCGAACGTCCGCGACAGGTTCTCCGCCGTCAGCACCTCGTCGAGCGGGCCGGCGGCCTCCACCCTGCCCTGGCGCAGCAGCAGGACGTGCGTGAACCCCGGGGGGATCTCCTCGACGTGGTGCGTCACCAGCACCAGCACCGGTGACCGTGGGTCGCGCGCCAGCTCGGCGAGGGCGCCGACGAGCTCCTCGCGCCCGCCGAGGTCCAGCCCCGCCGCCGGCTCGTCGAGCAGCAGCAGCTCCGGGTCGCTCATCAGGGCGCGGGCGATCTGCACCCGCTTGCGCTCACCCTCGGACAGCGTGCCGAAGTAGCGCCGCGCGAGGTGGTCCACCCCGAACACCGTCAGCAGGTCGCTCGCCCGCGACTCGTCGAGATCCTCGTAGCTCTCCCGCCACCGGCCCGTGACGCCGTAGGCCGCCGTGACCACCACGTCCCGCACCAGCTCGCCGGAGGGGATGTGCTCGGCGAGCGCCGCGCTGGACAGGCCGATCCGGGGACGCAGCTCGAACACGTCGACGTGGCCCATCCGCTCACCGAGGATGTCCGCGGTGCCGGACGTCGGGTGCATCCGGCCGGAGGCGATCTGCAGCAGGGTCGTCTTGCCGGCGCCGTTGCGCCCCAGCACCACCCAGCGCTCGCCCTCGCGCACCGTCCACGACAGCCCGTCGAGGATCGTCGTCGCCCCGCGGACGATCGCCACGCCCTGCAGGTCGAGCACGTCCGTCATCTCAGGTTCTCCGCACGAGAGTGGGTCGAGATCACGCCCGCCATCCTCCCAGACGGCGGCATGTGCTCAGGCGTCGATCCGGCTGTGGTCCAGCGTGTCCGCATGGTCGACGATGAAGTCCCGTCGGGGCGCCACGTCGGAGCCCATGAGCAGCTCGAACACGTGCTCGGCACGCTCGGCGGCCTCGACCGTCACCCGCCGCAGCGTGCGGTGGCGCGGGTCCATCGTCGTCTCGCGGAGCTGCTCCGCGTCCATCTCGCCGAGACCCTTGTACCGCTGGATGTCCTGGCTGTACCGGCGGCCGGCCCGGTCGAGGCGCTTGAGCGTCGCGGTGAGCTCGGCCTCCGAGTACGTGTAGAGGTACTTGTCCTCGTCCGCCTTGCGGCTGCCGACCAGCTCGACGCGGTGCAGCGGCGGCACCGCCGCGTACACCCGGCCCGCCGCGACCAGCGGCCGCATGTACCGGTAGAACAGGGTGAGCAGCAGGGTGCGGATGTGGGCGCCGTCGACGTCGGCGTCGGTCATCATGACGACCTTGCCGTAGCGCGCCTGCTCCAGGTCGAACGTGCGGCCGGAGCCGGCGCCGACCACCTGGATGATCGCGGCGCACTCGGCGTTGTGGAGCATGTCCGAGATGGACGCCTTCTGGACGTTGAGGATCTTGCCGCGGATCGGCAGCAGGGCCTGGTAGTCGCTCGAGCGCGCGAGCTTCGCGGTGCCGAGCGCGCTGTCGCCCTCGACGATGAACAGCTCGCTGCGCTCGACGTCGTCGATCCGACAGTCGGCGAGCTTGGGCGGCAGCGAGCTGGACTCCAGCGCCGTCTTGCGACGGGAGATCTCCTTCTGCTTGCGGGCGGCCAGCCGGCCCTGCATCTCGGCGACGAGCTTGTCCAGCAGGGAGTTGACCTGCGCCTTCACCGCGCCGCGCGTCGACGTGAGGATGGCGCCCAGCTCCTGCCCGACGACCTTGGCGACGATGCCGCGCACCGCCGCCGTGCCGAGCACCTCCTTCGTCTGCCCCTCGAACTGCGGCTCCGCAAGCCGCACCGTGACGACCGCGGTCAGCCCGGCCGTCAGGTCGTCCTTCTCCAGCCGCTCGCTGGTGTCCTTCGTCGAGACCTTGAGGCGGCGGGCGTTGGCGGTCACCGCGTCCCGCAGCGACTTGAGCAGCGCCTGCTCGAAGCCCGCGACGTGGGTGCCGCCCTTGGGCGTCGAGATGATGTTGACGAAGCTGCGCACGTCGGTGTCGTAGCCGGTGCCCCAGCGCAGCGCGACGTCGACGTCGCACGTGCGCTCCACCTCCTGCGGGGTCATGTGGCCGCGCTCGTCGAGCACCGGGACGGTCTCCGTGAACGTCCCCGCGCCGGTGAGGTGCCAGATCTCGGTCACCTTCTCGTCGGGCGCGAGGTGGTCGACGAAGTCGACGACGCCGCCGGTGTGACGGAACGTCTCCACGTGGGGACCGGCCTCCCCCGGCGTGCCCGGCAGGCCACGCTCGTCGCGCAGCGTGATCTGCAGGCCGGGCACCAGGAAGCTGGTCTGCCGGGCCCGGGTGGCGAGCTCGTCGTACGAGAACACCGCGGACGGCAGGAAGATCTGGCTGTCCGACCAGTACCGCACCCTGGTGCCGGTGACCGTCTTGCCGACCTTGCCGACGACGGCGAGCTCGGAGCCGGAGACGAACGGCTCGAACGGCGCGTCCGGGCCGGCGCCGGAGAACACGCCGGGCTCGCCGCGGTGGAAGCTCATCGCGTACGTGCGACCGTTGCGGTCCACCTCGACGTCCAGCCGCGAGGACAGCGCGTTGACCACGGAGGCGCCGACGCCGTGCAGGCCGCCCGACGCGGCGTACGACCCGCCACCGAACTTGCCGCCGGCGTGCAGCTTGGTGAACACGACCTCGACACCGCTGAGGCCGGTCTTGGGCTCGATGTCCACCGGGATGCCACGGCCGTCGTCCCGCACCTCGACCGAGCCGTCCGCGAACAGCACGACGTCGATGGTGGTGCAGAAGCCGCCCAGCGCCTCGTCGACCGCGTTGTCGATGATCTCCCAGAGGCAGTGCATCAGGCCGCGGCTGTCGGTGGTGCCGACGTACATGCCAGGACGCTTGCGGACCGCCTCGAGCCCTTCCAGCACCGACAGGTGGCGTGCGGTGTAGCTGGACTGGGAGTCGGTCGTGGTCACGCGTGTGATGGTAACCGCGGGCTCCGACGCGACCCGGGCGGCGCGCGGCGGCCGGCGACACGCCCGGAGCCCCGCGCCCGTCTCAGCATGTGAGCCGCAATGTGTCAGGCGCGTGTCCTGCGCGTGCAGGAACCAGGCCGGATGTCACGACGAGGTGACGTGACGTCACGATTCGCTACGCGGTGGGCGAACTTGTGTCGCTCGGTGGCATCGATCGCGCACCGCGATGGTTCTATGGGTTCGTGAACGCGACCCAGACCCACGCCCCGCTGACCGCAGCCGACCGTTGCGACCGTTGCGGCGCACAGGCCTACGTCCGCGTCGTCCTCCCGTCCGGGGAGCTCCTCTTCTGCGCGCACCACGCGCGCGAGCACGCCGACAAGTACGCCTCCGTCGCCACGCACGTGCAGGACGAGACCGACCGCCTGCACGCCGAGCACGGCGCGGGCGCCGGGGCGTTCTCGGCCTGACGCCGGACGGTCAGGCAGGCTCCTCGCCCGGCCCGTCCGTCACGGCGCAGTTCCGGCCGGCGGCCTTCGCCCGGTAGAGCAGCCGGTCCGCGCGCCGCAGCACCTCGGCCGCCCCCTCGCCGGGGCGTGCGACGGTCGCCCCGATCGACACCGTCACGTGGAGCACGTCGTCGGCGGCCGCGATCCGCGACTCCTCGACGTAGGCGCACAGCCGGGCGGCGAGCAGCACGACGTCGTCGTCGGCGACCAGCGCGACGAACTCCTCGCCGCCGTACCGGAACACCCGGCCGCGTCCCGGCAGGCAGTGCTGGACCGTCTCGGCGACCACCCGCAGCGTCAGGTCCCCGGCCTCGTGGCCGTAGGTGTCGTTGAGCGCCTTGAACCGGTCGATGTCGAGCATCAGCACGCCGAGCGGCACCCGGCGGTGGCGCAGTGCGGCCAGACGGTTCTCCAGATGCGCATCGAGCGCACGTCGATTGCCGATGCCGGTCAGCCCGTCGGTGCTCGCCTGCAACTCCAGCTCACGCACCCGAAGCCGCTCCTCGTTGGCGACGGTGTCGTCGCGGAAGGTCTCCACCGCGCCGACGATCACTCCCCTCTCGTCGCGCAGCGCCGTGGCGCGCACCTCGACCGGCACCAGGTGCCCGGCGCGGTGGTGCATCAGCACGCGCGCCTGCCGGGAGCAGCCGTCCCGCATCGTCGCCAGCAGCGGGCACCGCTCGCCGCACAGCTTGCGGCCGTCCTCGTCGACGTGACTGAGCAGGTCGCCTCCGCACCAATGGCCGAGCACCTCGGCCTCGGCGTAGCCGCTGATCTTCTCGGCGGCGGAGTTCCAGTAGGTGACCGTGCGGCTGCGGTCGACGAGGTAGACGGCGTCCGACAGCGCTTCGAGCACTGCTGCAGGAACGTCTTCCGGCACGCGAGGCGGGATGTCCGGCACGGGACGCGCCTTCCTTCTCCGGCGGCGGCGTCGCCGTGCGGTCCCACCGGAGCGACCGCGCGGTGCGCGTCGGCAGGCACGTCCCGACGCGCACGCGACAGATCGGCGTGGGTGCTGGCACCCTGACGGGACCGCCGTCGGATCAGCCGAACGAGTGAAGTGCCCCGTCAGGCCGAAACGTCGAGGTCCGCCTCGCGGCGGTCCAGCGGGATGTCGGTGACGGCGCAGTTACCGCCGGCGCGCTTCGCCTGGTACAGCAGCGCGTCGGCGCGGCGCAGCACGTCCGTGTAGTCCTCGCCGCTCTCGGCCATCGTCGCGCCGATCGACATCGTCACGTGCAGCACGTCGTCCTCGAGCCCGATCCGCGACTCGGCGACGTACTTGCAGAGCCGGTTGGCAAACGCCGCGAGGTCGTCATGCGCGACGAGCCCGACGAACTCCTCGCCGCCGTACCGGAACGCCCGCCCACGGCCGGGCAGGCAGTGCACGAACGTGTCGGCGACCACCTGCAGCACGTGGTCACCCACGGCGTGGCCGTAGGTGTCGTTGAGGTGCTTGAACTTGTCGAGGTCGCACATCAGCACGCCGAGCGGCACGTCCCGGTGGGCCAGCGCCGCCAGCCGATCGACCATGTGCGCCTCGAGCGCCCGCCGGTTGCCCAGTCCGGTCAGCGGGTCGGTGCTCACCGCCACCTCGAGCTCGCGCACCCGCGCCTGCTCGGCGAAGCGCGCCGTGTCGTCGCGGAACGTCTCGATCGCCCCGACGATCCGGCCCTCGGCGTCGCGCAGCGGCGCCGCGCGCACCTCGACCGGCACCAAATGGCCCTCGCGGTGGTGCAGCATCACGCGGGCGCTGCGGATCTCGCCGTCCTCCATCGTCGCCAGAAGCGGGCACCGGTCGCCGCAGAGCTGGCGGCCGTCCTCGTCGACGTGGCTGAGCAGCCCGCCACCGCACCAGTGGCCGAGCATCTCGTTCGCCGGGTACCCGCTGATCGCCTCCGCGGTCGCGTTCCACAGCGTCACCGTCCGGTCACGGTCGACGAAGTAGATCCCGTCGGGCAGCGCGTCGAGCATGTCCGCAGGTAGCGACGTGAAGTCGGGCACCAGTGCTCCATCCTCGCCGAGTTCGATCGGTGGCGGGCGCACCGGCCGGGCCGGCACGCAGGAGGCGGCCGGGGCGGGCGTCGCGCCGTCGGGGGCCCATTAGATCGACCACCCCTGTGGCGAGGTGACCGGACCGTCAGTCACCACACGATCGAGTGAAGGGTGAACTGCGGCCCTCCCCCGCGGCACGAGCCCGCCACCGGGCCGAACGTCCCGCTCAGCCCGCGCGCCTCCTGCTCGCCACCAGCGCCGCCGCTCCGAGGAGGACGAGAACGCAGGCCAGGCCTGCCAGGCGCCACGAACCGTCGCCACCGCCCGTCTCTGCCAGCTCGGGCACCGCGACGAGCGTCTCCCCGGCCTCTCCGCACACGCCACGAGCGAGCACCCGCCCGTCCGCACCGCGCGTCACCTGGACGAACCCGAGGGCGCCGGTCACCGGCGCCACGGTCACCGGCCCGGACGTCACCTCGCCCGGCCCGACGATTGGGACGGCTTGTGAAGTCCAGACCGGGTCGACGCAGGCGGGCGTCGCGCCGGTCTGCCACGTGTAGAGCTCGAACGTCAGCGTGGTGCCGTCGGCAGGGTGGCCGGCCACCGTCGCGGTGTCCCGGACGGCGGCCTGGCGCCCCAGCACCACGGTCCCGTCGGCACCGGCGAGCGTCGTGACGACGAGCTCGTCGTCCACCACCGTCTCCTCGGGCGCGCCGCAGACACCGCGGGACAGCTCCCGCCCGTCGGCACCCCGGGTGACGGCCACGAAGCCGAGATCACCACGCACCGGGTCGACCAGCACCTCGGGCGAGGCGGTGTCGCCGACCACGAGCGGCACGGCGTCGGAGGTCCACACCGGTTCGTCGCACACCGGCGTGGTGCCGGTGGACCACATGTAGAGCTCGAACGCCAGCGTTCCGTCGGTGGGCACGGTGCCCGTCACGGTGGCGGTGTCCCGCACGACGACCTGGTCGCCGAACACCGCCACCCGGTCCGAGAGCGCGGAGGTCACGACGTCGTAGGTGCCGGCCGGGAGCGTCTCGTCGGGCGCGCCGCAGTCGCCGCGCGCCAGCACGGTGCCGTCCCCGTCGCGCACGACGGCGACGAAGCCCAGGTCACCGGTGACGACCGTGACGTCGCCGGGCGGTGACACCACCTCGCCCTCGCCGGTGAGGGTGAGCGCGGGCGACGTCCACACGGGAACCGTGCAGTCCGGCTCGCCGCCACGTTCCCACTGGTACAGCTCGAACGCGATCGTCGCGCGCTCCGGGATGTCGCCGGTGACGGTCGCGACGTCGTGCGCGACCGCCTGGTCACCGAGCACCACTGCGCGTTCCGGGACCGCGACGGTGGTCAGTGCCAGCGGTCGTGCGGCGAGGACGAACTGTTCCGTCGTCGCGGTCACCGAGGTCTCGAAGGGCTCGACCCGGTCGTCGCCGTCGAACCGGTGGGTGAACACGTAGGTGCCGGGCATGCCCGCCCCGGTCGCGGTGCGCGGCAATGTGAAGGCACCGTCACCGACGGCCGGGTACGTGCCGTTGGCGGCGGGCACGTCCACCTGGCCCAGCAAGGTCGCCTGGTCGCGGTGCTCGTCGGCCACCTCGACGCCCTCCGGGAAGTACCAGAGACTCTGCGTGATCGTCGGGCGGTCGGCCGTGAAGCCCGCCCCGCCGGCGAAGCCGGGGTGATCATCGGGGAACCCGGCGACGACGACGTCGTCCGCCAGCCCGACCGGCCGCCCGGACTCGTCGGAACGGACCACGGCCTGCGACGTCGCCGACGCGCGGTGCCGCACCGACGCCGTCTCCGACGGCTGGCCGAACGAGTCCTGCCAGTCGCCGCGCAGGTACGGTCGCCAGGCCGCCGGCTGCTCCGCGACCGACATGTGCCACACCCAGGTGACGAACTCACCCGTGCCGACTCCCGGGACGGAGGCGCTGTAGGTACCCGGGCCGGTGACCGTGAGCGACGCCGTGCCGAGCGCGAGCGCGCCCGGCGGGACGGCTCCCGGGGCGGTCGGCGGGTCGATCCCCGTGCTGTACGCGGTGCCGACGAACGTCACGGGCACCCGGGTGCCGGCGACGGTGAGCCAGGTGTCGCCGGGCGCCGTG
>CAZFTZ010000270.1:0-2987 GCA_964521875.1 uncultured Cellulomonas sp.
CGCGATCGTCGAGCCGTCGACGAACTCGACCATCGAGTGCACGACGGACTGCGGGTGGACGACGACGGCGATCCGCTCCGCCGGGACGTCGAACAGCCAGTGCGCCTCGATCAGCTCCAGGCCCTTGTTCACCATCGTCGCGGAGTTGATCGTCACCACGGGACCCATCGACCACGTCGGGTGCGCCAGCGCCTGCGCCGGGGTCGCCGCCTTCCGCTCGTCGAGCGTGCTGGCCCGGAACGGACCGCCGGACGCGGTGAGCACCAGCCGCCGCACCTCGGCGTGCGTGCCGGCGCGCAGCGCCTGGGCGATCGCGGAGTGCTCGGAGTCCACCGGGACGACCTGGTCCTCGCGCAGCCGGGCGGCACGGACCAGGTCGCCGCCGACGACGAGCGACTCCTTGTTCGCCAGCGCCAGGGTCGAGCCGGCCGCCAGGGCGGCGAGGGTCGGGCGAAGGCCCACCGACCCGGTGATCCCGTTGAGCACGACGTCCGCGCCGGTCGCGGCCAGCTCCGTCGCCGCGTCGGGTCCGGCGAGCACGCGGGCCGACGAGCCCGCCCCCGCCAGCGCCTCCCGGACGCGGGGGGCCGCCGCCTCGTCGGACACCGCGACGGCACCGACGCCGAACGCGGCCGCCTGCCGCACCAGCAGCTCGGCGTTCCCACCGCCCGCGGCCAGCCCGACGACGTCGAACCGCTCCGGGTGGCGTGCGACGACGTCGAGTGCCTGCGTACCGATGGAGCCGGTCGAGCCGAGCACCACCACCGAGCGCGTCACCGCGTCACCGCGCTCACTCGACGCCGAGCAGCACCTCGACGGCGCGCCCGCAGAAGGCGTCGACTGACGCCTCGTCGTACCCGTCCCGCCCGTTGCGGCGGCGGAACGTCGCGGTGCGCACCTCGGCGGCCGTCAGCGGCGCGCCGCTGTCGAAGTAGGCGACGAGCCGGTGGCACAGCGCGTCGACGGCCGCCGGCGCGTCGCCGGGGGGGCGCCCCGACGGCGGGGCGAACCGGTCACCGTCCGGCCGGCCGAGCCGTCCGTACAGCGTGCGAGCCTGCTCGCCAAGCTGGCCGAGCCAGGCCTGCTGGCCCCGCTGGGCGATGAAGTCGGCGCGGGCCCGGGCGACGAACGCCGCCTCGAGCCGGTCCAGCGCCGCGTCGACCGCGGCCGTCACGTACCCGCCGCGCACCATGTCGAAGGAGACCCGCCGCACGTCCTTGCCGGTCAGCGAGCCGGCGGGGCCGCTCTCGTACATCTGGCGCGCGTGCGAGAAGAACTCGTCCACCTCGTCGGGGTCGTAGCCGTGCCGCAGGCTCGACACGGTCCGGAACATCCCGTCGCTCACTCGGTACCCTCCTCGCTCGCGCGTCGCGTCGCCGCCGTGCGGCGCATCGCGCGGACCTCCGACTCGTCTGCCGCCAGCTGCCCGCACGCCCCGTCGATCTCGCTGCCGCGGGTGTCGCGGACGGTCGTCGGGATGCCGTGCGCCCGCAAGCGTGCCACGAACTCCGCCTCGACCGCGGGATCGCTCGCCGTCCACTTCGAGCCCGGCACCGGGTTCATCGGGATCGGGTTGCAGTGCACCCAGTGCTTGCCACGGGTGAGCAGCTTCTCGGCGAGCAGGTCCGCCCGCCAGGCGTGGTCGTTGACGTCGCGGATCAGCGCATACTCGATCGACACCCGGCGGCCGGTGGCCGCGAAGTAGCGGTGGGCGGCGTCCAGCGCCTCGTCCACGGTCCACCGGGTGTTGATCGGCACCAGCTCGCTGCGCAGCTCGTCGTCCGGGGCGTGCAGCGACAACGCGAACGTCACCGGCAGACCTTCGCCCGCCAGCCGGTCGATCGCCGGGACCAGGCCGGCCGACGAGACCGTCACGTTGCGTGCCGACATCCCCAAGCCGTCCGGGGACGGGTCGACGATGCGGCGCACCGCGCCCAGCACCGCGGCGTAGTTGGCCAGCGGCTCGCCCATGCCCATGAAGACGACGTTCGACAGTCGCGTGGGCCCACCGGGAAGCTCGCCCTCGGCGAGCGAGCGCGCCGCCACACGCACCTGCTCGACGATCTCGCCCGTCGACAGGTTGCGCGTCAGGCCCATCTGGCCGGTGGCGCAGAACGCGCAGGCCAGCCCGCACCCCACCTGGCTGGACACGCACAGCGTCGACCGGCCCGGGTACCGCATCAGCACCGACTCGACCAGCGCGTGGTCGAACATCCGCCACAGCGTCTTGACGGTCGTCCCGCGGTCCGCGGTGAGCGTGCGCACCTTCTCCAGCAGCGGCGGGAACAGCGCCTCACCGATCGGCCCGCGAGCCGACGCCGGGACGTCGGTCATGGCGCCCGGGTCCGCCGTCAGGTGCGTGTAGTAGTGCGTCGCGACCTGCTTGGCGCGGAACGCCGGCTGACCCAGCTCGGTGAGGGCGGCGGCGCGCTCGTCGGGCGCTAGATCCGCGAAGTGCCGCGGCGGCTTCCCGCGCGGACCGCGGGACGGCGACGACAGGTCGAGGCTGACCGGTGTCCCGGTCACGAGGCGGGCACCAGGATCGTCAGCACCAGCCACACCGCGGGCGCGGTGAGCAGCAGCGAGTCGAGCCGGTCGAGCAGGCCGCCGTGGCCGGGCAGCAGGTGGCCCATGTCCTTCAGGCCGAGGTCGCGCTTGAGCATCGACTCCGACAGGTCGCCGAGCGTCGCGGTCGCCACCGTCGCCAGGCCGAGCACCACGCCGACCACCGGCTCGGCCTGGAAGGCGACCTGGGCGCCGACGACCCCGACGACGCAGGCCAGCACGAGCGAGCCGAGCAGACCCTCCCACGTCTTCTTCGGGCTGACCGACGGCGCCATCGGGTGCCGGCCCAGCAGCACCCCCACCGTGTAGCCGCCGGTGTCGCACGCGACGCCGAGCAGCACGAACATCGCCACCCGCGCCGGGCCGTCCGAGGCGGCAAGCATCAGCAGCGCGAACCCGGCGAGGAACGGCAGGTAGGCCGT
>CAZFTZ010000271.1:0-8928 GCA_964521875.1 uncultured Cellulomonas sp.
CCCACGCGCCGAGGGCGAACGTGAACACCACGAGGTGCCGGGCGACCACCGCCTTGCTCTTGCGGACCTGGTCGGAGCCCTCACCGGCGTCCACGCCGACGACGAGCCCGAGGAACAGACCCGGCGACAGCGAGAGGAATCGTCCGACCGCGACCCCGGCCACCGCCGCCAGCAGGCCCAGCGGCTCGGCGCGCACCTCGGCGTCGATGCCCCACCAGGTCCGTGCCATGAGCGCACCGACCTGGGAGGCGACCACGGTGATCATCGTCAGTGCGACGAACAGCGACGCGATGGTGGACAGCGACCGGGTGTCCCATGCCAGGTGCGGGTCCGCGAAGCCGAAGGCCGTCCCGGCGACGAGCGCGACGAGCAGCGGGCCGGCGAGCTTCCAGCGGGCTTCCTTGGAGACGAAGTCGACCGCCCGGTTGAGCGAGGCGGTCACCGCAGCGAGCGCGTGCCCCATCCGCCCGTGCGACCGTCGCTCGATGGTGGAGTCCAGCAGCGACCCGGGCAGCGCGACGAGCAGGAACCACAACGCCGCCGTGGCGGCGCCGACCACGATGCGCTCGGGGTCCTGCACGATGTCCCGGAACGTCGGCAGCGCGTCCCGCAGGATGGTCGTCTCCTGCTGGACCACCGGAGGGGGCGTCGGCTCCGGCGTGGGCGACGGCACGACGACGGTCCGCGACTGGGGCGGGGCGTATCCGTCGTCGCCTGTCGCCGCGGTGGCGCTCGAGGTCGGCAGCAGGAGGCAGAGCAGGACGACCGGGGCGGTGACGAGCGTCGCCAGCGCGGCACGCACGGGCCGTGGCGCGAGCACCGCGCGCCACGGACGCCTGCCCCGCACCTGGTCCATGCGCCTCCGCTCGATCGATGCGCAGCGCGCACGGCGGTTGCGGCGAGTATGAGCGCCGGGTGCGCAAGGGACAATAGCCCCAGACCATCCTTTTTCACCCCTTTTCGGTCATAGGGTCACGCGCGACCTCATGGGACCTCGGCCCGATCCCGGCGAGCCGGCGGCCTGCGACCCTCGCCGCATGCGACGGTCAGCCCTCCGTGACCGGTCGGCGGTGCCGGCCGGCGACCCGCTGGACCGCCTCACTGCGGCCGACCTGACGATGCTCGCCACCGACTGCGGGCCCGCCCCGATGAACATCGGCGCCGTGCTCCTCGTCGACGGCGCCGACGACGGCACGTCCGCCGTGCCGGACGCGGTGGCGGTGCGCGCGGCATCGGTGCCCCGTCTGACGCAGGTGCTGGTGGCGGGCGCGCGTGGTCGTCCGTCCTGGTGGCGGGACCCGGCGGCGGACCCCGCCCGCCACGTCGCCGCGCGGCACCTGACCGGCGGCGGGGAGCGCGCCGTGCTCGACGAAGCCGCAGCCCTCGTCTGCACCCCGCTCGACCCGGGGCGCCCGCTCTGGTCGGCCGCCTGGCTCACCGGCTGGGACGACTCCCCCGCCCGCCGCGGTGCGCTGGTCGTCACGCTGCACCACGTCCTGGTCGACGGCATCGGCGGGCTCGGTGTGCTGGCCGCACTGGCGGACATGGGCACCGCGCCCGACGACCTCGCGACGCCTCCTCGTCACGAGCCCGTGCGACCCGGCGTGCGCGCGTGGCTCCACGGTCTGCGCGAGCTGGGACTCGGCGCACTCCTGCCCGTCCGCGCCGCCCGGACCAGCCTCAACCGGCGGACGGGCGCCGTCCGCCGCATCGACTCGCACCGCCTGCCGCTGGACACGTTCCACGGCGGCGCCCACCAGCACGGCGGCACCGTGAACGACGCGATGGTCGCTGCCGTCGTCGGCGCCCTGACCCGATTCCTCGCCGAGCGCGGCGAGCACCCCGACCGCCTGGTGGTGTCGGTGCCGGTGTCGAGCCGCCCCGCCGGCGACCGGCGAGCGGGCAACGAGAACGGCGTCATCCCCGTCGCCGTGCCGACGCGGCTTGACCGGGAGGGACGAGTACGCCACGTCGCGGCCGCCACGGCGAGACGCAAGGCGTCGCCCCGCGGCAGGTCGGCACTGCCGCTCGGCGCGGCGTTCCGCGCGCTGGCCGCCGTCGGACTGTTCCGCCCGTTCGTCGAGCACCAGCGGATGGTCCACACGTTCGAGACGAACGTCCGCGGGCCGGTGCACCGGCTGCGGATCGCCGGCCGGGAGGTCTCCACGGTGCTCCCGGTCGCGGTCAACCCAGGGAACGTCGGCGCGTCGTTCGCCGTGCTCTCCTATGCGGGCGAGCTGGCCGTCACCGTGACGACCGACCCGGCCGTCGTCGCCGACCCGGACGCCCTCGACGCCCACCTCGCGGCAGAGCTGGCCGCGTTCACGCAGGTCAGCCCCCAGGACGCGGAAGGCCCCGCCGAGGCGGGGCCTTCTCCGGTGGGCGATACTGGGTTCGAACCAGTGACCTCCTCGGTGTGAACGAGGCGCTCTACCACTGAGCCAATCGCCCGGACGACGTCAGATGGTATCCACACTCCGGGGTGAACTCCGAACCGGACTCTGGACGACAACCCGGACATTGCACGAGGCTAGGGCCCGTGGGGTTGGGTGTTACGACCCGAGCCCTTCCGATGTTCACGGGTGAAGACAGTCGAGTCGGGCGGGTTTCGAGCCGATGTGACTGTCATCATGGATGGTGGTAGTGCGCGCCCTGAAGGAGGCCCGGTGACGAACTCGTCGTTCGACGTTCTCGAAGTCGTTGCCATGCAGCTCATCGGCGCCGACGCGAGCGTGCTCCCCGTCACCACCGAGCTCGGCTTCCGCACCAGCGACCCGTACACGGTGCGCGCGGTGTTCCGCGGCGCGCAGTCGACGTCGACGTGGCTCATCGGCCGCGAGCTGCTGGACCAGGGCGTGCACGCCACCGCGGACGAACCGGCCGGCGCTGGCGACGTCCAGGTGTGGCGCGACGAGGACCCGGACTACCTGCTGATCTCACTGTCCGGCATCGAGGGCAGTGCGCTCCTTGCCGCCCCGACCGAGCCCGTCGCGCGGTTCCTGCAGGCGACCGAGTCGCTGGTCCCCCTGGGCGGCGAGAGCGAGCGGATGGAGGGCGAGATCAGCGCCCTGATCGCCACGTTGCTCACCGCCTGACACCCACTCCGTCCGGGGCCGGCACCGTCACGGTGTCCGGCCCCGACGCATGTCAGGGCCCGTCAGGGCCGGTTCGTCACAGGTGACCAGGGGACGGCGGGCCGGTTGGACTCTTCTTGCCGGCGTCGGCTAGAGTCTTCGACGCACCAGGGAGGCCCGCGAGGGCCGAACGAGGCGTGCGGACGTGGCTCAGGGGTAGAGCATCACCTTGCCAAGGTGAGGGTCGCGGGTTCGAATCCCGTCGTCCGCTCGGAGGCTATCCACCACGGCACCAGCCGTTGAGGAACGCCGTCTCAGGGTGGAGTGGCCGAGAGGCGAGGCAGCGGCCTGCAAAGCCGTATACACGGGTTCGAATCCCGTCTCCACCTCGGAGCTCCACCCACACGGGCGATTGGCGCAGCGGGAGCGCGCTTCCCTGACACGGAAGAGGTCACTGGTTCGATCCCAGTATCGCCCACCATCTCCGCAGGTCACAGGCCGTCCCTGATCGGGGCGGCCTGACTTGTCCCTCTAGCGGCCGGCGAGGTCGTCGGCCACCCGCTGCGCCGCCAGCCGCCCGGACACCAGCGCGGTCGGCACCCCCGTGCCGGGATGTGTCGAGGCGCCCGCGAAGTAGAGGTTGCGGTAGCGCCGGTGGCGGTTGTGCGGACGGAAGTAGGCCAGCTGGGTCAGCGTGTGCGCCAGGCCGTGGGTGGCCCCGCGCTCGAGGTTGCACTGGTCGCGCCAGGTGACGGGAGTCGCAGTGGCCTCGCACGTCAGGTGGTCCTCGACGTCCGTGATGCCGAGCAGCGTCAGGCGCTCGAGGACCGCGCGTCGCGCCCCCTCGCGCTCCACCTCCCAGGCGCGCGACTCGTCGGCGATCCGCGCGGGGTCGTCGCCGCCGTACGTCAGGTGCCCGGTGGGCACGACCGCCACGAGGGTGTCCCCGCCTGCCGGTGCCGCCAAGGGGTCCAGCCGCGCCGCGGCGTGCACGTAGAGGCTCGGACGGTCCGGCAGCGGACGGTTCTGCTCGATCCGGTCGAAGTGGCCGCGATAGTCGTCGGACAGGAACAGGGTGTGCGGCGCGAGCTGCGGGTAGGTGGTGTCGAGTCCCCAGAAGAACGAGATCGCCGAGCCCGACGAGCGCCGACGTGCCAGCGCCCGCGCCGGGCCGGCGTCCGGCAGCAGCCGCCGGTAGACGTACGCCAGGTCGGCGTCGGCCACGACGACGTCGGGGCGCAGCCGCCGTCCGTCGCTCAGCACCACGCCGTCGGCACGTGCCCCGGCCACGTCGATGCGGCGGACGGGCTCGTCGTACGCGAACCTGACGCCCGCCTCGTCCGCGAGCCCGACGAGCACCTCGACCAGGCGCGTCATCCCACCGTGGGGGTACCACACGCCGTGCGCCAGCTCGGAGTAGGGCGTCAGCGAGAACGTCGACGGCGCGCTGAACGGGCTCAGCCCCATGTAGAGATCCTGGAAGCTGAACGCCGCACGCAGCCGGGACGAGCGGAAGAACGACGCCATGTGCCGGTAGTGCGGGACCAGGGCGTGCAGTCGCAGCATCAGCGCGGCGTTAGCCGGGGTGAGGAACTCACGGGCGGTGCGGAAGTCACGCTCGACGAGCCGCGGCATCGCCAGCTCGTAGTGGCGGCGGCCCTCGTCCAGGTAGCGCAGCAGGCCGCTCGTCGCGCCCGGCTCCACCGCCTCGAGCTGCGTCGCCAGGGCGGCGAGGTCGGACGTCAGGTCGAGCCGGGCGCCGTCGTCGAACACCACGTGGTACGTCGGGTCGACCCGTTGCGGCCTCAGGTCGCGGTCGAGGTCGGCGCCGAGCGACGCCAGCTCGGTGCGGTACAGCAGCGGCATCACCAGCAGCGTCGGACCGGTGGCGAAGACGTGCCCGTCGCGCGTGAAGCTGCGCAGCCGCCCTCCCGGCTCGCCGTTCTTCTCCACGACGGTCACCCGGACGCCTCGCCGGGCCAGGTGGACGGCCGCGGCCAGGCCGCCCACACCGGCGCCGACGACGACCGCGGACGGCCCGGTCACGGCAGGACCCTCACCGCGGGACGGTGGCGAGCGGCGGCGAGGGCGGAGCGCGTCGCGGCGACGCCGATCGCCACGCCGCCACGCAGCGTGCTGCGCTGCGGGTAGGCCGCACGCAGGCGGTAGCCGTCACGCTCGATCACGTCCAGCACCCACTCGAAGCGGGCGACATAGGCGTGTCCGGCGAGCCGGCAGCGGCCGTTCTCCACGCCGGCGAGGTACTCCCGGCCGGTGGCGAAGCAGCGGCGGGCGAGCAGCACCCTGTCCCGCACCCAGGCGCGGAACGCCGGGGAGGCGACGTCGTCGGGCATCAGGCCGCCGGGCCCGAGCAGCTCGGAGGGGACGTTGAGGTACCCGGCGGCGACGTCGCTGCGCAGGTCGCGCAGCATGTGGGCGACGTGCGCGCCCTCCACGGCCACGTAGCGCGAGCCGTCGTGCGGCGCGCGGGCGCCATGGCCGATGCAGTGGTGCAGCGCCTCGGTCACCGCCACCGCGAGCGTGCGGGTGTAGCCGTCCAGCTCGGCCGCCGTCACCGTGCCGCCCCGCCGGCCCGCGTCGAAGGCCATGACGTCGAGCATCGAGGTGACCGAGAGCCGGGCGCCGTCCGCGTCGCTGCGCGGCGTCCCGTCGGGGCGTCTCAGCAGGCCGACGAGCAGGCGCTCCGGTACCGGCAGGGCGGCTGCGGGCTCGTCGTCCGCGGCCCGGAGCAACCTGCGCTGGCGGTCGACGAGCGCGAACCGCGCCGCCGGCGACGTCAGGTGCTCGTCGACCTGGTCGTCGAGCCAGCGGAAGTAGGCGTAGAGGGCGAAGGCGTCCTGGCGGTATGCGGCATCCGCCAGCGCGCGGATCGTCAGGTAGGACTGCATGCTCGCGTGGCGGGTCACGCGAGCCGCGAGCACGGCCGGTCGCTCGGCGCGGCGCATCGGACCTCCCCCTGTGGTTGCCGCCTCCGCCAGGGTGGCCGACGAGAGCCCTTCGGTCGTGGGACCTCCCTCCCGGGACGGGCGCGGCGTGGGTGCCGGCACCGGGTCGCCACCCGGCCGCCACCGCTGACGTAGGGTGTCCCCGGCGATGGATCCCGCCACGGCTTCGCGCCGCAACGCCGTCCGGCTGATGGTTCCTGCCCCTCCCAGGACAGGAGTGCACCGATGGACGACACGGATCCCGTGGATCAGCTGCGCAACGACGCGGAGGCTGCCGTGACCCGTTCCCTGTCCCGTCCCTGGTCCGCCCCCGTCACGGGCCGGCCCGTCGTCGTCGGCGTCGAGCCGTCGCAACCCGATCGGGTCGTCGAGGAGGCCGCCGGCCTGGCGCGGTCCCTCGGCACCGGCCTGGTGTGCGTCTGGGTCGACCCGGCGCACCTCGTCGCCGAGCGCGAGCCGGACGGCTCACTCGACCTAGTGCCGGTCGACTCCGACCGTGACGACGAGGACGAGGAGCCGCCCGACGACGCGATCGTCGCCCGACTGGGCCGGTGCCTCGAGGCCTCCGGGGTGCCCTGGCGGTTCGTGCACACCACCGGCGAGGCGGCGCGCGGTCTCACGGCGGCGGCCGACGAGCACGACGCGCGGATGATCGTGGTGGGCACCCACCGGCCGGGGCTGGCGCACTGGATGAACCAGCTGATCAGCGGCTCGGTCGCCGGGCGGCTGGCGCACACCCAGCGCCGGCCCGTGCTGCTCGTTCCCGCGGCGCCGCACCGTGCCGACCGTCCCGGATCGCACGCATGACCCGACCGCACCACACCGACCCTCTGCTCGTGGCGAGCGTTGCCGCCGGTGGCGCGCTCGGGAGCCTTGCCCGGTACGGGCTGTCGCACGCCCTGCCGGCACGCGGCGGGTGGCCGGTGGGCACGCTGGCGGAGAACCTCGCCGGCGCGTTCCTGCTCGGACTGCTGCTCCAGGGCCTGCTGCGGAGGGGTCACGAGACGCCGCGCCTGCGGTGGCTGCGACTGACGCTCGGCACCGGCGTGCTCGGGGGCTTCACCACCTACTCGGCGTTCGCGCTCGAGCTGCACGGTCTGCTCACCGGCGGCCGGGCGTGGCTCGCCCTGGCGTACGCGCTGGTCAGCGTCGTGGGCGGCGCGCTCGCGTGTGCCGGCGGCGTCGCTCTCGGCCGCCTGCTCCCCCACGGCCGTCCCGCCGCAGCGCGGGCGCACGACGAGCGCGCCAGGCGCTCCGCTCCCGAGGCACAGTCGTGACGGCCGTCCTCGTCGCGCTCGCCGGAGGCCTGGGCGCCGCGGCACGGTTCGTCGTCGACGGGTGGTTCCGTGGCCGCTGGGCCGGCCGGCTGCCGTTGGCGACGATCGCCATCAACGTCAGCGGGTCCTTCGTCATCGGGCTGCTGGCCGGGGCGTTCGCCGCCGGGACGTTGCCGCTGACCGCCTACACGGTCGCGGCGACGGGGTTCTGCGGCGGGTACACGACGTTCTCCACCGCGATGGTCGAGACGGTGAGACTCGCTCAGGCGGGCGACGCCAGACGAGCAGGCGTGAACGCCCTTGGCACGCTGCTGCTCACGGTGGGCGCCGCGACGCTGGGTTTCCTGGTCACCGGTCACGCGGCATGAGGGCACGATCTCGGGCAGGTGCCGGCGCCGTCGCCGACCCGCCCGGACGGCGGTTCAGGCGGAGTGCCGGGCCCGGAACTCCTCGGCGATCTGCTGCGCCTGCGCGCCGATCAGCAGCCGGAAGTACTCGAAGGCGAAGGCGACGTCCTCGGCCGGGGCGCCGTCGTCGCGGGCCCGGAGCCAGTCGCGCTTGGCGAGACGGATCTCCGCGTCGGTGACCGCCCACGCCGATGTGGCCGGCTGCGAGGTCGGGTCGGAGTCGAAGTTCATGGCGGCAATTCTGCACGCCAGGGCGTCGTTATGGGACCTAAGTCCCCAGTATTCGCCCGCCGTGACAGGAGTCACGGGTGGCGGTGTGAGGCGACCGTCCAGGCAGCGGGGCTTTCGTCCCATTTGCAGCGGGCGTCCGTTCACTCTTGAGGGTGACACCGGCGGTGTGTCGCCAGCCGTCGACCCGAGGTCAGGGGATCGTGCCTGGAACCCGGACCCTTCCGTCCCGCATCCTGGAACGCGCTGGGCACCTCGTCCGTCGCTGTGACTCGCCCGGCTCCGCGCCCGGTGCCCGCGGGTCGTCGTCGTGACCACTCTCGGGGTGACCCGAGGGAGCACGGCCGGTGCCGGCGGCGGCGTCACCGTCCGAGACCGGGCGTGGAAGACTCGCCCGCGTGGACTTTGCCTCCGCCTATGACCAGGGGTTCGTCCGTGTCGCCGCCTGCACCGTGCCGGTGACGGTCGCCAACCCCGCCGCCAACCTCGCCGCGGTTCTCGCGGCCGCCCGGCAGGCGCACGACGACGGCGTCGGCATCGCCGTGTTCCCCGAGCTGTGCCTGTCCGGCTACGCGATCGACGACCTGCTGCTGCAGGACGCGCTCCTCGACGCGGTCCAGGACGCGGTCGCCGAGCTGGTCACCGCCTCCGCCGAGCTGCTGCCCGTGCTCGTCGTCGGCGCCCCGCTGGCGCACGGCAACCGGGTCTACAACGTCGCGCTCGTCGTGCACCGCGGGCGCGTGCTGGGAGTGGCGCCGAAGTCCTACCTGCCCACCTACCGCGAGTTCTACGAGCGCCGGTGGTTCGCGCCGGGCGACGACCTCGACGGGACGATCACCGTCGCCGGGCAGGAGGTACCGATCGGCCCCGACCTGCTGTTCGCCGCCACCGACGTGCGCGGCCTGGTGCTGCACGTCGAGGTGTGCGAGGACATGTGGGTGCCGGTGCCGCCGAGCGCTCACGCCGCGCTGGCCGG
>CAZFTZ010000272.1:0-4626 GCA_964521875.1 uncultured Cellulomonas sp.
GGCGTTCTGGTACGGCTCGTCGTGGGAGGGCGGCCAGGTGCTGACGGCGTTCGCGGCAGGGCGTGGGCCGTTGTGGCGTGCGGGGCCTGTGCGGCGGCTGACGGCCGCGCGCCACCTGCGACGGGCGCGCCGGCTGATGCACGACCTGCCCACCGGTGCGGACATCGCGCCCGCGGTCCTCGCCGGGACACAACTGGAGCTACCGGGACGCGAGCACCTTCTCCTCGCCGGCTCGCTCGACGACGTCGCGGCCCTGGCGTCCGGGACGGCGACGGCGGACGTCGAGCCGTTCCGCCCGCGCACGCGCACGCCGTCGCTGCTGTGGCCCGACGACCGCTCGTGGTGCGTGGCGACCGAGGTCGACTTCGACTCGACGCTCGTCGGCGGCCCGCGCGCACTAGTCGACGCGGTGCTGGCCGACCCGGTGCTCGAGGCGTTCGAGGTCTCGCAGGACGACAGCCTCGGCGCGTACGACGACGCGGTGAACCGGTAGCCCGGGGGTGAGGCCGGCGCTCGCCGGCAACGGATCCTCGGCAACGGATCCTCGGCAACGAATCGTCGCCGACGACCGGAGCGACGTGTCGGTGGCGTACCGCTAGCGACGACCCGTGCCGTCGACCGCCCACTGCTCGAGGGCTGCGACCTCGTCGGTCGTCAGCGGCGGGGCGGCGAGCGCGGCGACGTTGTCCTCGAGCTGTGCCACCGACGACGCCCCGATCAGGGCGGACGTGATCCGCTCGTCGCGCAGCAGCCAGCACAGCGCGAGCTGCGCGAGCGTCTGGCCGCGGGCCCGAGCGAACTCGGCGAGCGCCGTGGCCCGTGCGAAGTACTCCGGTGTCAGGTTGTCCGCCGTGAGGAACCGGCCCTGCGCCACGCGCGACCCGGCCGGCACCGATCCGGACAGGTAGCGGTCGGTCAGCAGCCCCTGCGCGAGCGGGGAGAAGACGATGGTGCCGATGCCGAGGTCCCCGACCGCGTCGAGCAGCGACTCGCCCTCCCCCGGCAGCACCTGCTCGACGTGCCGGTTGAACATCGAGTAGCTCGGCTGGTGGATCAGCAGCCGCACGCCCATCTCCGACAGGATCCGATGCGCCTCGCGCGTACGCGCCGGCCCGTAGTTGGAGACGCCGACGTACAACGCCTTGCCCGAGCCGACCGCCTGCGCCAACGCGCCCATCGTCTCCTCGAGCGGCGTGTCCGGGTCCGGCCGGTGGTGGTAGAAGACGTCGACGTAGTCCAGCCCCATCCGGCGCAGCGATGCGTCGAGCGAGCTGAGCAGGTACTTGCGCGAGCCCCAGTCCTGGTAGGGCCCGACGCCCATCGGGTAGCCGGCCTTCGTCGAGATCACCAGCTCGTCGCGGTACGGGCGCAGGTCGGCCGCCCGGTGCCGGCCGAAGTTCTCCTCCGCAGCACCGGGCGTCGGGCCGTAGTTGTTCGCCAGGTCGACGTGCGTGATGCCGAGGTCGAACGCGCGGCGCAGCACGTCGCGCTGGGTGCCGAAGAGGTGCTCGTCGCCGAAGTTGTGCCACAGGCCGAGCGACAGGGCTGGCAGCCGGAGGCCGGAGCGCCCGACGCGCCGGTACTGCAGGGAGTCGTAGCGGTCAGGGGCAGCCAGGTACGGCTGGACGGTCGGCATCGACGTGTCCTCTCGCGGAAGGGGTGCGCTCAGGCTAGGCCGGGAGGCGAGTCACCACTTCATCGCACGAGTGATGGTGAGACATCCGCAGATGTGAAAACCCAGCCATCGCAAGAGTGATATCGACATTATCGCAGGAGTGATACCGTCGCAGACGTGGCCGACTATCGTGAGCGGCTGGCGGACGGCATCGTCGCCGGGGCGCTGGCAACCTTCGGTGCGGTGGTCGTCCAGGGACCCCGCGCCGTCGGCAAGACGACGACCGGCGTGCATCTGGCCGCAAGCTCGGTGCGCCTCGACGCCTCGCCGGAACTGGCCGCACTGGCCGAGACATCACCCGCCGTGGTCCTGGCCGGTGCCGTGCCACGGCTCATCGACGAGTGGCAGCTGGCCCCGACGCTGTGGAACGCGGTGCGCCACGAGGTCGACGTGCGAGGCAGCGCGGGGCAGTTCATCCTCACGGGCTCCGCCACTCCCTCCGACGACGTCACGCGGCACAGCGGCGCGGGACGGTTCCGCCGGGTGACGCTTCGCCCGATGACCTTGGTCGAGAGCGGGGAGAGCACCCGCCAGGTGCCGTTCTCTGCGCTCTTCGACGGCGACCGCGTCGCCGGGGTCGGCGGCCCGAGCGTCGAGGACTACGCCCGGATCGTCGTGCGTGGCGGGTGGCCGGCCCTGGTGACCGACTCCCGAAGGTCCGCGACCGAGTACCTCACGGCCTACCTCGACGACATCGCTCGTGTCGACATTCATGGCATCGAGGCGCGGACCGACCCGGTGCGGATGCTGGCGCTGCTGCGCGCACTGGCCCGGAACACCGCCACCGAAGCGACGGCGACGCGCCTCGCCGCGGAAGCCGAGATCGACGAGCGGCCGAACGCAGTCTCACCGCAGTCGGTGCGCAAGTACCTCGACATGCTGACGCGTGTGTTCGTGATCGAGGAACAGCCGGCGTGGGCTCCCCACCTCCGCTCGAAGGTCCGTCTTCGCGTCCAACCGAAGTGGCACTTCGTCGACCCGTCGCTGGCGGCCGCGGCACTCGGCGCGCAGCCGCGGGCCCTGCTCGACGACCCACGAACCCTGGGCCTGTTCTTCGAGTCCCTGACCGTTCGCGACCTGCGCGTCCACGCACAGACGCTCGGCGGGAACGTCTTTCACTATCGGGACGAGACGGGGCTGGAGGTCGACGCGATCGTCGAGCTCGCCGACGGACGCTGGGCCGCGTTCGAGATCAAGCTCGGCGGAGCGCGGTTCGTCGACAACGCCGCCTCGAATCTGGCAAAGCTCGCGGGCAAGGTCTCGTCGCAGCGTGCCGCACAGCTGCGCTCGCTCAACGTCGTCACTGCAGGCACGACGAGCTACACACGACCGGACGGCGTCAACGTCGTGGCACTCGGACATCTGGGGACAGGGGACTGACGTGCTGCACGTCGTCTTCTTCGAGCCGCGGATCGCCGGCAACACCGGCAACGCGATCCGGATGGTCAGCGGCACCGGCGCCGTGCTGCACCTCGTCGAGCCGCTCGGCTTCGACCTGGCCGAGTCGAAGCTGCGCCGGGCCGGGCTGGACTACCACGACCTCGCCCAGGTCGTCGTGCACCCCGACCTGGACCACGCGCTCGCCGCGCTGGGCCGCGTCTTCGCCTTCACCACGCAGGCGACGCGGTGGTACACCGACGTCGACTGGCGGGACGAGGACGCGCTGCTGTTCGGCCCGGAGCCGACCGGCCTGCCGGCGTTCGCCCGGCAGCACCCGCGGGTGGCCGACGAGGTCCGCATCCCGATGCTGCCCGGCCGGCGCTCGATGAACCTGTCCAACGCCGCCGCGGTCGCCACCTACGAGGCGTGGCGACGGCTGGGTTTCCCGGCGGGCAGGTAGCAGCTACCGTCGCGGCAGCACCGGCGAGAGGATCCCGATGTTCGAGCACGTCGACCCGTTCATCGGGACCGAGGCCACCGCACTTCCGCCCGCGCAGGGCCTGGCGGCGACGTGGTGGTGGCCGAAGCCGCAGGTCGGCAACACCCACCCCGGCGCGACCTACCCGCTCGGCATGGTGTCGGCGTGCCCGTACTCGGGCGCCTACCCCACCGGGTACGGCCGGTACGACCTCGGGACGGAGGGGCTTCCCGTCGCGCTGTCGGACCGCCAGGTCGCCTCCGGCATCACGCACTTCCAGCAGTCGGGCACCGGCGCGATCCGCAAGTACTACAACTACCTGCGCGTCACCCCGATGCTCGCCCCGCTCGACGACCTGGGCACCGCCTGGGACCTGTCCGACGAGGAGGCCGAGCCCGGCTGGTACGCCGCCACGCTGTCGTCGGGCGTCCGCTGCGAGGTGACGGTCGGGCCGAAGAGCGCCGTCCACCGGTACACGTTCCCCGCGCACCACGACGCCCGCATCGTCGTCGACCTCTCGCTCGGCGGACTCGTCATCCCCTTCGGGCGGACCGTGCCGCTGCGCGCCCACCTCCAGCTGCTCGGACCCGGCGTGGCCGCCGGCGAGATCGTCGTCGAGGGTGCGCCGCTCGCCGCGCACATCGAGTGCGACGCCCCGGACAGCTGGCGCCAGATGCTCTGGTACGACCGGCGGCTGATGCCCGGCGGCACACGGCTGGAGTTCGACCGCATCCGCCCGACGACGCTGCGCCCGTTCGGGCTGATGTGGGCCGGCCCGACCGAGTCCGGGCAGGTCGTCGAGGTGCGGTTCGGCTTCTCGCTGCGCGGCGGCCACCGGGCCGCCGAGAACCTTCGGACGGACTGCCCGGCACGCGCCGCGGCGTTCGACGAGCGGCGGCGGGCCACCGCGGACACCTGGCGCGAGCACCTGGGCGCCGTCCGGGTCGACACCCCGAGCCGAGACCGGCACACCGTGATGGCCACCGCGCTGTACCACTCGCTCGTCAAGCCGTGCCTCGCGCCCGACGAGTCGCCCTTCTGGCCGGCCGCCGGCGCGTTCGCCTTCGACATCGCCACGATGTGGGACATCTAC
>CAZFTZ010000273.1:0-29592 GCA_964521875.1 uncultured Cellulomonas sp.
GTTTGGCGCCGGATGATCGAATTCATCGATTACCTCTGCCCTGTTGTGATCCTCGAGCGGGCTCTCATGCAGCGCAAAGCCGCGCTCGGAGCTTCTCAGGGGAGGATCACGATTCGGCTTGATCCTTGCTATTCGGCGAGCGCAGCGCTTGCTCCAGGAGTGCAATCACTCATGCAGCTACGCGCGCCGGGAAGGTGTCAGCTCATGCGCAGAGTCGTGGACGGTGTCTCGCCGAACCGTTTCTTGTACAGCTTCGAGAATTGGCTGAAGTTCGTGAATCCGGCGTTCAGCGCCGCCTGGCTGACAGTGCCGCCCTCGCGCCGCGCTTTCTCGAGCTCCTTGCGCGCGAGCTCCAGCCGTAACTGGCGCACGTGGGCCATAGGTGTGGTATTCCGCCAGCGCTGGAACCCGTAGAAAATTGATCGTGGGCTGACGTGCGCGGCGGCCGCGATGTCCTCTACCGTGAGATCGGCGCGAGCGTTGGCGCGAATATACTCTTCCGCGCGCCTCACGTAGTACGGAGAAGCGCCAGTGCTGTGCTGATCCAGCTCCTGCGACTCGTTATGATGCAGGCCCGCGATCAGCATGGTGAGCAATGCGCGCTCGAGGCTTCGCACCACGCGGCGGTTCGCGAGCAGCGGGGGATCCGTCGCCGCCGGATCGCATTGAGGCGTGCTGAAGATGTGCCGCAGCCACGCGGCGATGCCCGGATCGCGCGCTACCGGATCGAATACCAGAGGCCGCTTGATCTCCCTGCGGATCTCGTCGGCCATCGTCTGTTCGAGCAGGCGCCGTTCGACTCTCACGATGTACTGCAGGCAGTGTGCGGGCCAGAACTCGCGCGTGCGCTGCCCCGGGTCGAGGATGAACACGTGACCCGGCCCCACGACGCAGCGGCCAAACAGACCTTCGAGCTCGCAGTTGCTGCCTTCCTGCGGGAACTGGAACGAGTAGTAGGCGGCGGCCCCCGTCTTCGCAATTCTGAACCCCTCGCTGCACTCCATGGACACGAGGCTCACGGAGATGCCGCCGATCCGTCGCTCGTAGTGGTGAAAGTCGCGCAGGGTCGCGGCGCGCGCGAGATCGAAGCGATGCGTGCCCGTGGCGCTCCAGATGTATTCCCGACATTGGCCCGTATCCTGGGTCGCGAAGCGCAGCGCGTCGGGGATGCAATACGGACCGGATGTCTTGTATGGTAAGAGCATGTGGCAGGTCCATCGTACCCAGCCGCTGGAAACGGACAAGCAGCGAGAACACCCGGCCCCTAGGAGAATTCACCTAGTCCGCACGCAGGTCGGGACGGCTCACCGGCGGGGAGCACGGTAGATGCTTCCGGACGGCGGGCGGCTCGATTTCCGTGCACTGCTCGATGCCGTTGCCGATCCGGTCATGATCCATGACCGCGACACCAAGGACATCCTCTGGGCCAACCGGGCGGCCAGCGAAGTGTACGGCTGCTCCCCCGAAGAGCTCGTCAAGCTGACCTACGAGGCGTTCGCCCCGGCCGACCCCAGCTATTCGCTCGAAGCCGTGCGCGCTCACATGGAGCGCTCGCTGTTCCGGGATCATCACACCTTCGAGTGGCGCATCCGGAACCGGGCCGGCGATGAGTTTCCGATCGAGGCGGCCGCGACCTATGTCACCTGGGATGGCGTGTGCGTCATCATGATGCAGTTCCGCAACATCACGGACCGCAAAGCCAAGGAACTGAAGCTCCGAGGTGCGGAGCTGCGCTTTCACGAGCTGATGCAGGACCTCGCGGAAGGGGTCTGCATCGTCTCGGCCACAGGCCGCATCGAATTCCTCACGCCCTCGGCCAGCCGGCTCCTCGGATACGAGCATGGCGCGCTCGTTGGAAGCTGCATCCACGATCTGCTCGACGCGCGCACGCGGCGTCAGATCCTGATGCGCTTCTCGCACCCCACGTCGGAAGCAGGCTCGATACGCTACCGCATCCGCCACGCCACCGGCTCATGGCGCTGGCACGATGCGACCTATCGATACGTCGAGATCGAGAACGACGTGAGCGGATTCCTGTTTCACTTCCGCGATATCACGGAGCGCATCGCGGCCGAGAAGGCCGCGCGCGAGAAGGAACGAATGCTCGAGTACCTGGCGCGCTACAACGCCATGGGAGAGATGGCCACGGCGATCGCGCACGAGCTCAGCCAGCCTCTCGCCGCGGCACAAAACTACATTGAAGGTGGCGCGCGCCGCCTCGCGCGCGACATCGGCGAGCGCGACGAAGTGCTACGCGGCCTGCGCCACGCCTGCGTGCAGGTTGATCGCGCGACCCAGATCGTCCGCAGCATCCGTGACTACGTGGTGAAACTCGAGCTCACTCGCGACACCGTCGACCTCAACGACATCCTGAACGAGGTGCGCTATTTCGTGGAGCTGCGCGCGCGGCAGGCCTCGGTGCGGGTCAACTGGTACCTGACCGAGCTGCCGCTCGCCATTTCCTGCGAGCGGGTGCTGATCGGCCAGGTCATCCTGAATCTCGCCTTCAATGCCATCGACGAGATGGCGGAGCTGCGCGCCGTGCGCCGGCTCCTGCGCATCGCCACCACACTCGATGAGCGGCATGCCATCGTCAGGGTCGAAGACCGCGGCCGGGGCCTGCCGGCCGGCCGCGAGAGCAAGATGTTCGACGGTTTCTTCTCGAGCAAGAAGACGGGCCACGGCATTGGCCTCGCGCTCTGCCAGAACATCGTGTCCAAGCACGGAGGCACCATCTGGGCCGAGCCCGCGAAGCAGATGGGAGCGGTATTCGCCGTGAAGCTGCCTCTCGCGACTGGCGCACCGGTTACCGAGCCACTACCGGCTCCGACCGCACTCGCGCACTCGCGGCCTCGCGCGCGCCAGGCCGCTACGCCTGCCAGGAAGCGGTCGCCTCAGTGAACCACTCGGGCTTCGCGACGCTCCAGATCTCACCCCACAGGTTGCTGCCACCGTTGGTGTGAACGGTCTGGCCGTTGATGAACTCACCGGCCGGCCCACCGACGAACATTGCGGCCGTGGCCACCTGCCACGGCGTGCCCACGCAACGCATCGGGTTGGAATCCGGGTAACGCTTGCGCACGTCTTCGGCGTACACGGCCCAGCCGTCCGATACGATGACTCCCGGCGCGATGCAGTTGGCTCGAATGCGCAGCGGTGCCCATTCGACCGCAACGGCTTCCGTGAGCGCCACCACACCGGCGCGAGCCGCGCACGTGTGCGCGATCTGATGCAGCCCGCGCGGCGAGACCACGATGTTGACGATACTGCCGCCCGCACCGAGCTCGCGCCATCTGCGGGCTGCGCTCTGCATCATGTTGAACGTGCCGTTCAGATTCGTATCGATGACCGCGCGCCAGCCCTTCTCGCTCATGTCGATGACGGCCTGGGGAAACTGGCCGCCGGCATTGTTGATCAGCAGATCGAGGCGCCCGTGGCGCTCGAACACACCTGCCAGGAAAAGGTCCACAGCGGCGCGCTCCCGGATATCGAATGCGCTGTTCTCACACGGCATGCCGGCGTCACGGATTGCGCCGGCCACGCCGTCGAGCTTGTCGCCTTGCCGTCCGCAGATCACGACGTGCGCGCCGAGGCGCGCCGCAAGCCACGCCATTGCACGCCCGATGCTGCCGCCGCCGCCCGACACGACAACCACTTTGCCGGCCAGCAGCTGCGGTGCCAGCATGAGTGGCAGCCGCTGCGGATCTCCCTGCCCTTGAAGATGCACCGTGCTTTCCATCGATCTACCCCTTCAGCAACTCCTCGCTGATGATCAGCTTCCGCACCTCGGTGGTACCCGCACCGATCTCGAGCAGCTTCGTTGCCCGGTAAAGCCGGTTGATCTCGGATTCCCAGATGTAGCCGTTGCCGCCGTGAATCTGCACCGCCTCGGATAGCACGCGGGCCATCGTTTCCGCGCAATACAGCACCGAGGCCGCCGTCAACGCGTGGATCGGGCCCCGCCCACCGCCGCCGCGCGCGAGCTCGCTCGCCGCGTGCAGCACGCGATAAGTGAACGTGCGCATCGTCTCGACCGAGACGAACATGTCCGCAATCTTCGCCCGGATCATTTGGAAGTCGGCAATCTTCCGCCCGAACTGCACCCGCGACTGCGCATAGTCGATCGACAGCGCGAGGGCGCGCTCGGCCACGCCGAGGCAGATGGGCGAGATCATGGCGCGCTCGAGATCGAGTCCGCTCATCACGACGGCGAGCCCTTCGTTCTCGCCGCCGATGCGGTTGCGCTCGGGTACGCGGCAATCCTCGAAGACGAGCTCCGCCGTCTGGCTGCCGCGAAAGCCCATCTTGGTCAGCCTTTGCGCGACGCGCAGGCCGGGGCAGTCTCGATCCACGATGAACGCCGAGATGCCGTGCGGCCCTTTTTCCGGGGCCGTCTTGGCGTAGACGAGCAGGACATCGGCGATCGGGCCGTTGGTGATGAAGATCTTCGAGCCGTTCAAAACGTAGCCATCTCCGTCACGGCGCGCGGTGGTGCGCATTGAGCCGAGTGCGTCGGAGCCCGCGCCGGGCTCCGTCAGCGCCAGCGCACCGACGCTGCGGCCCGCACACAGCCCGGGAAGAAAACGCTTCCGCTGCTCCTCGTTCGCATGGCGGTAGATGTTGTTCGTGCACAGGTTGTCGTGCGCGACCCAGGCGAGCCCGAGCGCGTGATTCCAGCGGGAGATGGCCTGCAGCACGAGGCCGGCGGCCACCAGATCCATTCCTCCCCCACCGTACTGCGTGTCGACGGTGATGCCGAGGTAACCCTCGGCACCGAGCGCAGCGAAAGCCTCCGCCGGCCACCATTCCTCGCTGTCCATGCGCCCGGCGAGCGGATGGAGCTGCGTGCGTGCATACCGGTCCGCGGCCTCGAGCACGCCGCGTTGCTCCTCGGTCAGTTCGAACGCGCCATGCATCGTCGCCCCGGGATCGTCGAGTCAGTCCGACTCACTATATCCACGGGTGCGCTTGTCGACTTGTCTCGGACTGCAGACCTGACTCGATTCCTGCAGCGTTCGCGCGCACATTCTTGACAGCGCGCTTGCCGGTGAGTTGCACTCACTTGCGCTCGAAGTCGAGAGTCCAAACGAGAGCTGTGCGGCCGTGAAGATTTCTCGCCATACAGGTTGCAGACGGCATCACTGACCTCGTCCATCGCGGCATCGCCGCGTGCACCGCGCTCGGGCTGAGAGGACGGCATGTTCCAGAAAGTGCTGATTGCGAATCGTGGCGAGATCGCGTGCCGCATTCAAAGAACCTTGCGAGATCTCGGGATCGCAGGCGTTGCGGTCTATCACCACGAAGACCGCGACGCGCCCCATGTCCTCGCGGCAGACGAAGCAGTCGTACTCGAGAACGATGTGCCAACTGCGGCTTATCTCGATCACGCGGCGATCATCGAAGCGGCGCGGCGGACGGGCGCGCAGGCCATTCATCCGGGATATGGGTTTCTCTCGGAGAACGCCGCGTTTGCCGAGGCCGTCGAGCGCTCGGGCCTCGTCTTCATCGGGCCGGACTCGCGCGTCATCCGGCTGATGGGGGACAAGATCCGGGCGCGCGAATTCGCCGCCGCGCACGGCATACCCGTTGCTCCCAGCGCGATGCTGGAGCGCTCGCTGCAAGATTTCCTCGAGCGGGCCTCAGGGATCGGCTTCCCGCTACTCGTCAAGGCCGCAGCAGGGGGCGGCGGGAAAGGCATGCGCATCGTGCGAACCGGTACGGAGCTCGAGCCGAGCGTGCGCGCCGCAGCCGGTGAAGCGCAGCGCTACTTCGCCGACGGGCGCGTGTTTATCGAGCGCTACATCGAGCAGCCGCGGCACATCGAAGTGCAGGTGCTGGGCGACGGGCGTGGCGGAGTGGTGCATCTGTTCGAGCGCGACTGCTCGGTGCAGCGGCGCTACCAGAAGATCATCGAGGAGTCGCCCGCCCCGGCAATTCCCGCGGAGCTTCGCGATGCCATCACGGGTGCTGCGACGCGCCTCGCTTCCGCCGCCCGCTACCGAAATGCCGGCACGGTCGAGTTCATTCTCGCGCCAGATGGAACGTTCTATTTCCTCGAGATGAATACGCGTCTGCAGGTCGAGCATCCGGTTACGGAGCTCGTGCTGGACGTAGATCTCGTCGCCGAGCAGTTGCGCATCGCTGCGGGCGCACCACTCTCCTTGCGGCAGGACGATCTGCAGCCCGCAGGCCACGCCATCGAGTGCCGCATTTGCGCCGAGCAGCCCGCTAGGAACTTCCTGCCGGCTACGGGCCGAATCGCACTGCTGCGGTTGCCGGCCGGTGATGGCATTCGGTTCGACTCGGGTATCCGCGCCGGTCAGACAGTGACGCCTGCGTTCGATTCGATGCTGGCGAAGCTCATCGCGCACGGGCGCACGCGTCATGAGGCGCGCATCCGCCTCGTCAGCGCGTTGAGACAGCTCATCGTGCTCGGCGTACCGACCAACATCGAGTATCTCATGCGCGTACTCGAGAATGCCGAGTTCGCAGCGGGGCGCGTGCACACCGGACTTCTGACGCAAGAGGCAGCCCGACTGCGGCAACACCCGCCCACTTCGGAAGACACCGCGGCGGTGATTCTTGCCGCGGCGCTGTCGCAGCCCGATTTCCGGCAGCACAGCTTCGGTATGCCGGAGCCGTACGCGTCGATCGGCTCGTGGCACAACTAGACCTGGGCCACAGCCAGGCGGAGCCGCATGACCTATCGCATGAAGATCGATGACCAGGACGTCACACTCGACATCGTGGCGCGACGCCCGCTGCTGCGTGCCCGAGTCGGCAGCGACGAGTGGCAAGTCGCGGAATCTCCGGTCGCCGAGGCGGTCTTCGAGATCTCGCTGAACGGGCGAACACACCGCGGTCTGCGTTGCGCAGGCAGTGCCAGAACGGTTCACGTGTGGCTCGACGGCCGCGTCTACATCGTGGAGCTGCCCCTCCCTGCCCAGGGAGTGCGCTCGGCCGCGAGCGCCGCCAATGAGATTCGCGCCCAGATGCCGGGCGTCGTGCTCGCCGTGCATTGCGCGGGCGGTGAGGCCGTCGCCGCGGGCGCCGAGCTGGTCACCATTGAAAGCATGAAACTCCAGACGACGATCGTTGCTGCGCGGAGCGCCATCGTGGATCAAGTGCACATCACGGCGAATGCATCGGTCGCGCGCGGCGCGCTGCTCGTGTCCTTCCGCCGGGAGACCCCGGAGCCATGAAGCGCATCGACTCCTGCCTCAATACCAGCTCAGGGGAGTTCCGCAGGCGCCACGCACACAATCGCAGACTTGCCGCGGAGCTGCGCGACAGGCAGGAGCAGGCGCGGCAGCAGCGCGCGCCGCGCGATCTCGAGCGACTCAGCCGCTATCGCAAGCTCCGTCCCCGCGAGCGGCTGAGCCTTCTGCTCGATGCAGCCAGCCCGTTCCTCGAGCTGTCGACGCTTGCGGCCAATATGGCCTATGGTGGTGAGTCGCCCGGTGCAAGCTGCATCACGGGCATCGGTCTCGTCAGCGGCCGCGAGGTTGTGATCCACGCGGATGATCCCACGGTGAAAGGCGGCGCGTGGTATCCGCTCACCGTCAAAAAGATCGTCCGCTGCCTCGACATTGCGCTCGAGAACCGTCTGCCGGTGATTCACCTGTGCGACTCGGCCGGCGGCCAGCTCGCCTTGCAGTCGGATCTCTTCGCGGACAAGTACATGGCCGGACGCATATTCCGCAACCAGTCGCTGCTCAGCAAGCTTGGGGTACAGCAGCTTGCGCTGGTGTTCGGGCATTGCACGGCCGGGGGTGCCTACGTGCCGGCGCTGAGCGACTACAACGTGATCGTACGCGGCGCGGGAGCCGTCTTTCTCGGCGGGCCGCCGCTCGTGAAGGCGGCCACCGGAGAAACGGTGACCGCGGACGAGCTGGGTGGATGCGATCTGCATACTCAACGCAGCGGCACGTGCGACTATCCCGCAGACAGCGAAGAAGAAGCCCTCGAAACCGCGCGGGAGATCGTCTCGCAGTGGCAGCGGCCGCAGCCCCGGCACGTCGCCCGATCGGCGCCCGAACCTCCTTTCTATGACCCCGATGAGCTCTACGGCATCATTCCAGACGACATCAAAAGCACGTTCGACATGCGGGAGGTCATCGCGCGCATCGCTGATGGCAGCTACTTCCATGAGTACCGGCCCGCGTTCGGAACCACGCTCGTCTGTGGGTTCGCCAACATCTGGGGCTTCCGGGTGGGCATCCTGGGCAACAACGGCGTCATTTTCGACGACAGTGCGCTGAAGGGCGCGCATTTCATCGAGCTCTGCAACCAGAACGGTACGCCGCTCCTGTTCCTGCAGAACACCACCGGCTACATGATCGGCCGTGAGTACGAAGAGCGCGGCATCACGAAGGACGGCGCCAAGATGATCATGGCGGTGAGCTGCAGCCGGGTGCCGAAGTTCACGGTCATGTGCCACGGCTCTTTCGGTGCAGGCAACTACGGTATGTGCGGCCGGGCATTCGACTCGCGGCTGCTCTTCACCTGGCCGAACCACCAGATCGCCGTCATGGGCGGGGAACAGGCGGCCAATACGCTGGCGGAGCTCAAAGTGCAGCAGTTGCGTCGCGCCGGACAGGCCGATGACGCCAAGACCGTGGCAGACGTGCGTCACGCAACGCTGCAAGCGTACTTGCACCAGACCACAGCCTACTACTCGACCTCCGAGATATGGGACGACGGGATTCTCGATCCGCTCGATACGCGAAACGCGCTCGGCATGGCGATCGCCGCCTCGCTGAATGCGCCGCTCGGCGAGCCCGGCTACGGGGTGTTCAGGTTCTGACTTCGCGGGCGATGTATTGCGCCGTGCGAGCCGCGAGCGCCGCTGCGGTGAACGTCGGGTTGACGGCACCGCTCGTGGGGAAAAGGCCGGGGCCTGCGATGAACAGGTTCGCGACGTCGTGCGTCTGGCCGTATCCGTCCGTCACGGATTTCGCGGGGTCCGATCCCATGATGGTGCCGCCTGTCAGGTGTTCGGTGCGCAGTGGCGCGGCCCACACCTCCGTCGCACCTGCGGCCGTGAAGATCTTCCGGCCTGCTTCCGTGGCGGCCTCGAGGCATTTACGCGCATCTTCTCCAAGCGAATGAACCACTCTCGCCAGAGGCAGCCCATGACTATCCTTATCGGCCGAGAGCTCGATTCGATTCTCGAGTGACGGAAGGTTCTCGACCAGCGCCGACATGGTCGCGAGGTGCTGTGCCGCGCGCTTCATGAACTCGTTCAGTGCGGCGCCGAAGAGATCGCCGCGCGAGTTCGCGATGCCGGCGAGGTCCGCGAGCTTTAGCGCGTTGCCGATGCGCCAGGTGTAGCCGGAGAGATAGCCCCGCTTCGGGTCCTTCGCATAGTGATCCTGCGAAACGAGTTGCCCACCCGAGCGGCCCATGTGATTGTCGGTGCGCTCCGGAAAGAGCCCGTAGAGATTCACCGCGCCGTGAGAAGTGAAGTAGCGGCCTACGAGTCCGCTGGAGTTCGCAAGCCCCTTCGGGTGGCGAGCATTGCCCGAGTTGAGCAGGATGCGCGGATTCTGAACCGCAAAGGCTGCGAGGATCACGACGCTCGCGCGCACGGTGCGCATCGTGCCCTGCGCATCGACGTAGTCCACTCCCGCGACACGGCGCCCTGTCGCATCGGTAAGGACTCGAGTCACGGTGGCATCGTTGATGAGCTGCACGCCGGCTTTGCGCATGGCCGGCCCGTAGACGGCGATCGGATTCGCTAGCGCGCCCGTCGGGCAGCCGGCGTCGCACCACCCATCCTGAATGCACGGTGGGCGCCCGTCGTAGGCAACCGAGTTGATCGCCATCGGCAGCGGTGCGACGCGTTCGCCGAGCTTCGCGAATCCGCGAGCGATGATTTCTCCCTGCGCGAACACCGGTTGCGGCGGCATCGGATACGGCGCGCCGCGCGGCCGCCACACTTCCAGCTTGGCATCCCCGGACAGGCCCACTTCCCTCTGGACGCTGTCGTAGAACGGCCGCAGCTCGTCGTATGCGAGCGGCCAGTCGAGGCCCTTGCCATAGCGGCTGGCCATTTCGAAGTCTTCCGGGTGCAGGCGAAACCAGCACGCGTAGTGGTGCAATGCCGATCCGCCCGTGCCCCAACCCGCCTCGAAGGAAGGCACGACGGGGTTCGCGCCCTCGGTACGTACCGGAGCGCCGCCCCATTTGAGCCGGCGCGACCAGATCGTGGAGCTGACGAGTTGATCGAGCCGACGGGCCGGGCCACTCTCGAGAACGATGACGCGGCGTCCGCTCGTCCCGAGATGCGCTGCGAGCAGGCTGCCCGTCGCGCCACTTCCGACGATCACGACGTCCGCATCGCTCATGGGCGCCACCATGGCCGCGGTGGCTCGATGTGTGCCATGTATGGAATCTGCAGGCTTGCGTAAGCGTCCGGCACTCCGTATGCAGCATCGATCGCGTCGTTGCGCAGAACGAAGTACACCAGCGCCTGCGGTGGGCCGTCCCAAGGTTGCAGCTGCGCATGCGCGAGCTTACGGACGAAGCGCTCGAGCTCGACCGCGGAGATCTCGCCTGTCGATGCACCGTAGTGCCGTGCGCAGGCCTTCTCGATCGCCCCAAGCGACGCGCGGTAGAATTCGCGGGCGGGGAGCGTGAAGCCCGTGAACCGGTATCCCAGCAGGGGATCAGGGCGTTCGAGCATACCGGCTACGAAATCGGCGACGCCGGCTGCGGCCGCTCCCGGAACCAGCGCATTCGCAACGGCTGCGAGCGTGCTACGCTCTGCAAGGCTCAAAACAGGCAACGGCGCCGCACGTGCACCCTGCGCTGCCGAGGCTGCGCGCGCGGCGGCCGCAGCCGCCAGCACGGCCCGCAAGAAGCGGCGACGACTCTCACGGCGACTGACTTCAGACATTCAGCAGCGTCAGAGCCGCAGGCCCCCATCCACAGCGATCACCTGTCCCGTGATCCAAGCCGCGGCGTCACTCACCAGGAATGCGACGACGCGAGCGACATCGACCGGTTCGCCGATGCGTCCGAGCGCCGTGCGGCTGACGAGATATCCGCGCGTGGCGTCGTCGATCTGCAGAAAGTCGGTCTGCGTCGGCCCGGGCGCGACTGCGTTGACGCGAATGCGCCGCGAGCCGAGCTCCTGCGCAAGCAGGCGTGTCATGGACTCCACCGCCGCCTTGGTCGCCGCATACACCACCTGGCTGGGCACCGGCTGAGCCGAGAGCGCGGAGCTGACGTTGACAATGGCGCCACCCTTCGAGCCGAACGCCTTCGCGGCACGCTGGCAAGCGAGCAACGTGCCGCGAAAGTTCACGTCGAGCGCCGGCTCGATGATTTTCGCGTCGACCTGGTCGAGCATGCCGGTACCGCTCATCCCTGCGTTGTTCACGAGCACGTCCACTCGTCCGAAGTGCTCCTGCGCGGCATTGAACAGGCGATCGAGGTCCTCGGGCAGGCGCACGTCGGCTCGCACCGCAAGCGCATCTCCGCCGGCCTCGCGAACCGCGGCGACCGTCGCATCCGCCGAGTCTTTCCGGCTCGCATAGTTGACGATGACTCGAGCGCCTGCAGCGGCCAGCTCGCACGCGATGGCCCGCCCGATGCCACGCCCTGCGCCCGTCACGATCGCTACTGTTCCGCTCTTGTCACTCATTGCGCATCACTCACGCGAGACGGCTCGGGGTTGGGTCGGTGGTCATCGTAGCGCAGGCCGTGAGGGCGCCACTGTTCCCGGGGCGCAAGGATTTATTTTCTGCTGCAGAAATCCTGCGCAAGGTGCGCCATGGAGAGTCCCGGCGTCATTTTCTGGTGATAGCGTGAGCGCCGGGATCTCAGCACCCGGAGACCGCGCCTCAATGTTTGATCGAGACATCGAGCACGCCTTGCTACAGGGTTCACTCAAGAGCATCGGCCAATGCCTGCGCGCGAAGCGGCTCTCCGTGCAGGAGATGACCGGCTGGTATCTCGCACGTATCGCCGCGTTCAATCATCAAGGCCCCGCGCTCAACGCAGTGCGCGTCGTCTCCGATCACGCTCTCGAGGACGCCAGGCGGGCAGACGCGGAGCTTGCGACCGGCCGCGACCGCGGGCCTCTCCACGGCATTCCCGTGCTGATCAAGGACAACATCCTGATCGCTGACGAGTACACCACGACGGCCGGCGCCGCCGCCCTGGCGAGCTTCGTACCGAAACAGACGGCCACTATCGTGCAGCGCTTGCGGTCGGCTGGCGCGATCGTGCTCGGTAAGACCAATCTCACCGAGTTTGCCGACTACGTGGCCGATGTGATGCCCGCGGAGTTCAGCAGCGCCGGTGGAGTCGTCAAGAATCCGCATGGCATTCGCTACGGCCGCGGCCAGGGCTCGAGTGTCGGCTCCGCGGCGGCGGTCGCAGCGAGCTTCGCGCCGATTGCCATCGGCGGGGAAACGCAGAACTCGATCCAGACGCCGGCCTCGTATTCCTCCGTGGTCGGCTTCAAGCCGAGCGTCGGCAGGGTGAGCCGCGTGGGCATCATGCCCCTCGTTCCGAGCCAAGACGCTCCAGGCGTGCTGGCTCGGAGCGTGGCCGATGCGCAAACGGTGTACGACATCATCGGGGGCGCTGACGCTCACGACCCTGTCTCGATGATGATGCCGCGGGACGATCGTCGTGGACTCCGCATCGAGCGGCTCGCTCAGGTGAGCATTGGCGTTCCACGGCGGGCGATGGCGGATCGGGCCGACTTCGCGCCTGTCGCGCCGCTGCTAGAGCGAGTGCTGCAGGCGCTGTCGCGCGCAGGAGCCATCATCGTGGACCCGTGCGACATGCCGAGCGCCGAGCAGATTCTCGACATTCGCTCCTGCGTGTTCCGCACGGAGTTCAAGGCCTCACTCAATGCCTTTCTCGAGGCGCACGGCGGACCCTGCGGAATCGGCTCACTCGAAGAGCTCATTCGCTGGAACGAAGCGCACCCGGAGATGATCCCGTACGGCCAGTCGCTGCTCCTGGCCGCGCAGGAAACCCGCGGGATCAACGACCCCGTGTACCGCGCCGACCGGGCACGCGACATCGCGCTCAGTCGTACCGCAGGAATCGATGCGACACTGCAGGCCGGCAACGTCGACGTGCTCATCGCGCCGATGGGCGCGGCGGCCAAATGCACGGGCAAGGCCGGAGCGCCCACCCTCGCGATTCCTGCCGGGCTCGATGCAAGTGGCACGCCCTTTGGCGTCACGCTCTACACATCATTCGGCAGTGACGCCGTGCTGGTCGCCGTAGCACGTCTGGTCGAGCAGGCCATCGGCGATCGCAGACAGCCAGCGCTTTAGGTGTCTCGGGCGCTTCCGGGGTCAACGGCTCTTGATCTTCGCGAGCTCGCTGCGCGCAACCGTGCGCGAATGCACCTCGTCGGGCCCATCGATGAAGCGCAGTGCCCGGCCCCACGTCCAGAGCGACGCGAGCGGTGTATCCGACGTGAGGCCGGCCGCACCGAACACCTGCATTGCCCGATCGACGATGCGCGCCTGCATTTGGGCCACCACGAGCTTGATCGCCGAGACATCCGTCCGAGCCGCGGCGTTTCCGTACCGATCCATTGTCCACGCGGCGCGCAGCACCAGGAGGCGGGCCTGATCGATCTCGACACGCGAGTGCGCAATCCAGTCCTGCACGCTCGCATAGTCGCTGAGCGGCCGTCCAAACGCCTCACGTTGCCGGGCCCGCTCGCACATGAGCTCTAGCGCGAGCTCGCACTGGCCGATCGCGCGCATGCAATGATGTACGCGTCCGGGACCCAGGCGCGCCTGCGCCAGCGCAAAGCCCCGCCCTTCCTCACCGAGAAGCGCGCTGAGCGGCAAGCGCACGTCGCGAAACACAACCTCGCAATGACCCTCGGGCGCATGGTGATGCATGATCGGAAGACTGCGCACGACCTGCACGCCAGGCATCTCCAGCGGCACGAGCACGATCGAATGGCGCTCGTGCGAAGCGAAGCCGGCGCGCGCCTCCGAACGCCCCACGAAGAGCACCAGCTTGCAGTTCGGGTGAGCGGCACCGGTTACGAACCACTTGTGGCCGTTGATGACGAGGCTGTTCCCCTGACGCCGGATGCTGGCACGAATGTTCGTGGCGTCAGAGGACGCCACATCCGGCTCAGTCATCGCGAAGCACGAACGGATCTCGCCCGCGAGGAGCGGGCGCAACCAGCGATCCGCCTGCTCGGGTGTGGCACACGTGTGCAGCAGCTCGATATTGCCCGTATCGGGCGCGCTGCAGTTGAACACCTCGGCGGCCCACGGCACGCGGCCCATGATTTCCGCAAGCGGCGCGTATTCGAGATTGGTGAGCCGTGTGCCCGGCTCGTCCGCGCGCAGCCCCGGCAGAAACAGATTCCAGAGCCCCTCTGCCCGGGCACGCGCCTTCAGGGGCTCGAGCAGCTCGAGCGGATATACAGCGCGGTCGACGTGCTGCCGCCATTGCGCCTCGACGGGTGCGATGTGTTCCGCCATGAAGTGGCGCAGCCGACGCTGCAGAGTCGTGACCTTGTCGGAGCAGGCGAAGTCCATAGTGACGGGCGGCTCACCCAGCGATACCGGTTTCGATCACTTCGAGCGCACGCCGCGCGAACGCGACGCTGTGCTCGCTGGCTCGCGCGGCATCCGCCGATGCGGTGTTGCCGCGCCGGGCCCGACTCGCGATGCCCTCGAAGATCACGGCCATGCGGAACAACGCAAAGGCGAGATGGAATGAGGTCAGAGGGCCGACATCGGGCGCGCGCTGGTGATAGGCCGCAACGTAGCCTCCCCGCGACGGAATGCCCAGCGAGGCCAACGGCAGCCCGCGTATGCCGCCGTACTCTTCCGGCAGGGTTTGCCAGGCAATGCAGTTGTGGGCCAGATCGGCGAGCGGATGGCCGAGCGTCGACAGTTCCCAATCGAGGACCGCGACGACGCGCGGCTCGCTGGGATGGAACAACAGATTGCCAAGTCGGAAATCCCCGTGACACAGCGTCGTCTGCGCATCTTCAGCAAGATGCGCACGCAGCCAGCCCATCAGCGTCACGATTTCAGGCACCTCACGCGTCGCCGACAGTCGCCACTGCTGCGACCAGCGTTCGAGCTGTCGCGAGAAGTAGCCGCCCACCCTGCCGAAGCCCTCGAGCCCCGCCGCTCTCCAGTCCACTGCGTGCAGCTCTGCTAGCGTTTCTGCCATGGACTGATACATGACGCGACGGTGTGTGGGAGCGACGCCTGGGAGCGCGCTGTCGTGAAACACTCGTCCTGCCACGCATTCCATGACGTAGAAAGGTGTGCCGACGACTTCAAGCCCGGTGTGGAACAGCAGCACACGGGGCACGGGGACCCGCGACCCCCTGAGCGCCGAGAGCACGCGATACTCGCGGTCGATGGCGTGCGCCGACGGCAGACGCCCCGCTGGCGGCTGTTTGCGCAGCACGAGCCGTCGGCCGCGGTAGGACACGAAGAACGTCGGATTTGATTGCCCGCCGGGCGCGGGCTCGAGCTTCATCTCGCCACGGCATCCTGGCAATGCCTCTCGCAGAAATGCGTCGAGGCGGCGCGCGTCGAGCTCCGCCGCCCCGCCTCGCTCAATGTCCCCCAAAGTTGTAGGCGGCGCGCACGCCCCACCACCGCGGCTTCCCATAGGCGACGTCGTTGCCTCCATAGACCGTTGAGCCCTCGAAGCCGATGAACCCATAGCGGCGGTCCGTGAGGTTCTCGCAGAACGCGCTCAACTCGAGCGGAATATTTCGCCCGGACCAGCTCGCGCGTACGCCGAGAAGCGTGTAGCCATCAAAGCGGGTCGAGTCGAAGTTGCGCACGTTGTGATAGAAATCCGATGTGTAGCTGGCATCCACGGTGAGCGTCACTCGCCCGCCCAGCACTTCGCCCGGCAGCTCCTGACTGATCATTCCGAAGAGCTGCTTCTCGGGCGCGTACGTCGGCTTCACATCGCGAAACACGCCCGGCGCAATCTGCAGGCTCTTCACCTGGGCATCGAGTATGGAGGCGCCGAGCTGCACCTGCAGCCCGCGCGCCGGGCGCGCGGCAAGCTGCAGCTCCGCGCCGTACATGTTGGCATCGCGGTTCTGCACGTATCCGGAAACGTTCTGGAACGTGAAGGCCTGATAGTTCGAGTAGTCGTAGTAGTAGACCGAAGCATTGAGCAGCGTTGCGCCGTTGCCGAAGGTCTTCTTGAAACCGCCTTCGTATGACAGCAACACTTCGGGCTGGTAAGGAATCTCCGACGGATCGAGCGGCGCAAGGCCGTCGAAGAGCTTCGAGTTGTACGATCCCGCCTTCACGCCCCGGTTCACGCCGAGATACCACAGGAGATCCCGCGATGGACGGAATTCGAGCTGCGCCTTGCCTGCCCACAGATGCTGCGTGCGCCGATCCGTAAATGGCGGCTGCGTATCAAACAGCACGGGCGCGGTCTGCAGCGTCCACGCGTCCGTATCCAGGACCGCGACGGAGCGATAGTTGAAACTCTGCTTCTCCTCGATGACGCGGCCGCCAAGCACCGCGGTCCAGCGCGGCGTGAGCTCGTATTCCATCTGGCCGAAGAGCGAAGCGGAATTGGTGCGCAGCTTGGCGATGATCGGCAGATCGAGCCCCACATCGACGGCGCCAAACAGAGCGGCGAACAACGAGCCCGCGGGCGCGAGCAGCGCATCGCGCGCCTTGGCGTCGATGTACAGGTAGTAAAGGCCGCCAACCCAGCGCAAACGGTGCGCCGCGCCGCTCAGGCGCAACTCCTGGGCGAGCCCTTCGGTGTCGCCGAGCTGGGCAACGTCGACGAGGCTCACGGGCCCGCTCTCACCATCGAGGTACAGCCGCTTCGCGAACTTCGTATAGCTCGTGACCGAGGCGAGGCTCACGCCGCCGAAGTCGTAATCCACGTGCAGCGTCATGCCAGTGCTGCGCACGCGGTTGTAGTCGCTGCGCGAGAGCTCCTGCGAGGTCTCGAGATCTTTTCCGCTCGGCGGCAGGAAGCCCAGCCAGTCGCGACCGGGCAGCCGCACCGGGGGTGAGTTGGGCAGGCCGAGATAGTTGTTGCCGTCCGGGCCGATGGCGACGCGCGTCTCGTTGGGACCCGCGTAGATCGCGTTGACGAGCCTGCCGGCGCTGTCGACGACCGGGACCACGGGCTGAATGTTGTACGGCGTCGTCGAGAGATTCTGCCGCGAGCCCGATGCCGCGAGGCGCACGGTGAGCGCATCCGCCTGATACTGCAGCTGCAGACGGCCCGAAAGCGTGTTCTCGCTCCAGGTGTCCTGGCAGCATGGCGAGGCGAGTGCACCGAGGGTCGATGGGTAGCCCGGCGCGAGGCCCTCGGGATAGACGTTCTTCATGATGTTGCCGAAGCGCGCAAGATGAAAGGACGCGCGCGCCGTGAATCCGCCGCCCAGCGGCCCGCTCACGAAGGTGTCGACCAGCTTCTGATTGAACCGGCCGTAGGTGACGTCCAGGCCGGCGGCAGGCGCCGCAGTGGGCTTGTTGACGATGTAGTGCACGAGGCCGCCCGTGGCGTTGCGCCCGAACAGCGTCCCCTGCGGCCCTTTCAGCACCTCCACGCGCTGCAGGTCGAACATGCCGAACACCTGGCCCTGCAGCGTCGGGATGTACGTGTCATCCACGTACACGGCCACCGGGCCCTCGATGGCATCGTTGAAGTCGCTCTGCGTGACGCCGCGGATCGTGAAGCTCGCCGCCTGCCCGGCGGTCGCTCCCGAGACATGCACCCCCGGGGTGAGCCGCGCGATCTCGATGCTCGATTCGAGTCCGAGCGCTTTCAACTGCGGCCCGCCAAACACGGACACCGATATGCCGACATCCTGCGGGTCCTGCTCGCGGCGCTGTGCAGTCACGACAATCTCCTGCAGCAGCCCGCCTTCGGAATGTTCCGCATCCTGCGCTCCGGCCGTGCAGGAGAGCGCTAGCGCCAGCAGCCCCGCCGCCCCTTCACCAGATTGCATTGGCTTCGCATCGACCCGATCCCCCCATTCAGCATCTGAGGTTGATTCAACCTATCGCTTCGATTCGATTCGGCTACTTCACAAGGCTCCGCATCAGGTTTACCCGTGTCGCTGCAAGTCGAGCGCAACGTCGACGATCATGTCTTCCTGCCCGCCGACCATGCGGCGCCGGCCGAGCTCGATGAGGATCTCGCGTGCGTCGATTCCGTAGAGGCGCGCGGCTTGCTCCGCGTGGCGCAGGAAGCTCGAGTACACACCGGCGTAGCCGAGCGAGAGCGTCTCGCGATCGACGCGCACGGGCCGGTCCTGCAAGGGGCGCACGAGATCGTCCGCTGCATCCATCAGCGCGAACAGATCGCAGCCGTGCGACCAGCCCATGCGGCTGATCGTAGCGATGAACACTTCGAGCGGAGCATTGCCGGCCCCGGCTCCCATGCCGGCGAGCGATGCATCGACGCGCGTTGCGCCGTTTCGAACGGCGACAATGGAGTTGGCCACACCGAGCGAGAGGTTGTGATGAGCGTGAATGCCGCGCTGAGTCGCCGGCTGCAACACATCATCGAAGGCGCGCAGGCGCAGCTCGACGCCGTCCATGTCCAGCGCGCCGGCGGAATCGACGACATAGACGCACTCTGCGCCGTAGGACTCCATGAGCTTCGCCTGACGCGCAAGCTCAGTCGGCTCCGACATGTGCGACATCATGAGAAAGCCGACCGTGTCCATGCCGAGATGTCGCGCAGCTTCGATGTGCTGGCGGGCGATGTCGGCCTCCGTGCAATGCGTGGCGATGCGGACCGAGCGCACGCCGAGCGCATGAGCCTCGCGCAGATCGTCGATGGTGCCGATGCCCGGCAGCAGCAAAGTCGTCAGCCGCGCATGCTGGAGCTTCTCCGCGACTGCCGCGATCCACTCGCGATCGGTGTGCGCGCCGAAACCGTAATTGAAGCTCGAGCCGGCCAGGCCGTCCCCGTGTGCCACTTCGATCCCATCGACCCCGGCTGCATCGAGGGCTTCGGCAATGGCTACTACCTGCTCGACCGAATACTGATGACGGATGGCGTGCATGCCGTCACGCAGCGTCACATCCTGAATGTAGAGGCGTCCTTGCGGCTGAGCCTGCCTGCTCACGCTGGGACGCCGGCAAGCTCCGCGATGCGCTCGCCAGTAGCGAGCGCGGCGGAAGTCATGATGTCCAGATTGCCGGCGTAGGCCGGCAGATAGTGGGCTGCGCCTTCGACTTGCAGGAGCACGGTGGTCTTCAGCCCGTGGAAATCACCGTAGCCGGGAATGTGCCAGGGACGTTGCCCGCGACTGTGCTCGAACTGGATGCTCTGCTTCAGCCGGTAACCCGGCACGTAGCGCTGCACGCGCGCGATCATGGCCTCCACCGAGCCCCGCACCCGGCTCTCCTCGGCGCCTTCCGAGAGCGTGAACACGGTGTCGCGCATGATCATCGGCGGCTCCGCGGGGTTCAGAATGATGATTGCCTTGGCGCGGGCGGCGCGCCCCACCTGCTCGAGGCCCCGTGCCGTGGTCTGCGTGAACTCATCGATGTTGGCGCGTGTGCCGGGCCCTGCGGACTTCGAGGCAATCGAGGCGACGATTTCGGCATAGTGCACTTTTGCCACGTCGCTGATCGCGGCGACGATCGGAATGGTCGCCTGCCCGCCGCAGGTGACCATGTTGAGATTCGGTGCGTCGAGGTGCTCATCGAGATTGACTACGGGCACGGTGTACGGCCCGAGGGCGGCGGGTGTGAGATCGATGAGCTGTTTGCCGTGTCCTGCGAGTAGCTCGTGATGGCGCGAGTGCGCCCTGGCCGAGGTCGCATCGAACACGATCTGCACGCGGTCGAACTCGGGCCGGTTCATCAACGCCTCGAGCCCGCTGTCAATGGCGAGCACGCCGAGACGCCGCGCACGGGCCAGGCCGTCTGAGGCGGGCTCGATGCCGACGAGCGCGACGGCTTCGAGACGCTTTGACGTGCGCAGCACTTTCATCAGCAGATCGGTGCCGATGTTTCCGGAGCCGATGATGGCGACACCCACGCGGCTCATTCACGCGCTCCATCCACATTCACGACGACGACGCCGAGCCCACCGATCGTGGCTGCGTAGTGCGTGCCAGGACGCAGGGTCGTCATCGGCCCCAGCGCGCCGCTCAGGACGATATCGCCGGCGCGCAGCGGATCCTCGAGCTCGAATGCCTTCGCTGCGAGCCATCGCAGGGCCTCGATCGGATTGCCCAGACACGCGGCACCGACGCCGGTCGCGGCAATTTCGCCGTTCGCCCGCAGCAGCATGCCGCAGTGAATGAAATCGAACTCCGTGAGGCGTCGCGGCAGTGTGCCCGCGACGAAGCGGCCGGCCGATGCGTTATCGGCAACGGTGTCGAAGATGCCGATCTTCCAGTCGGCAATGCGGCTGTCCACGATTTCGAGGCACGGCAACGCATAGTCCACCGCGGCCATCACCGTGCGCGGGTCGGGCGCGGGCTGATCGATGTCACGCGCCAGCACGAACGCGATTTCCGCCTCGATGCGCGGCTGGATCAGCTCACGCAGGTCGAGCGCGCCGTCCGCGGGAATCTCCATGCTCGCGAAGAGGACGCCGAAATCCGGCTGGTCCACACCGAGCTGACGCTGAACGGCAACCGAAGTGAGACCGATCTTGCGGCCCACTCGACGCTCGCCGCTGCGTTCGCGCAGCTGAACGTTCTCCCGCTGCACACGGTAGGCATGCTCGACCGACGGGTCGCTCACGGCGTCGCGCACCGGCGGGATCGGGCGGCGATCCCGCTCGGCCTGGCGCAATTTCGCGGCAACGTCGGCGCTCATCAGTTCGCCCGATATCCCGCCAGGAAGGCGGACACAATGGTGTTGAACGCGTCGGCCTTCTCCCATTGCACCCAGTGTCCGCAGCGCGTGAAGGTCACGAGCTGCGCGTTCGGGATCTGGCTCATGAGGATGTCCGCCGTGTAGGGGGGATTCACTCGGTCCTCCCTTCCCCAGAGAATCAGCGTGTCGTGCGGCAGGGTTGCGAGACGAGGGTCGCGCCACAGCTCTTCGAGCACCGGCACCTCGCCGCGGCCGAGCGGCGGGTTGGCGAGAAGCTCCGGCGTGACGCTCGCCTGATAACGTTCCTCGATGAGCTGCGGCGTCAGGTTCGAGGGGTCGTAGATCATGATGTCGAGAAAGGCCTTGAGCTTCTCGCGCGAGGGTCCATCGCCGCCGTAGTACTGGAAGATCAGCCGCGCGCCCTCGGTGGGCACACGCGTATACGCGCTGACGAGTCCGGCGGGGCCCATGAGCACGAGTTTTCCGATGCGCTCGGGTGCCTCGAGTGCCGTCTTGATCGACGCGCCTCCGCCGAGTGAGTTGCCGACGAAATGCGCACGGGGAATGCCGAGCACATCGAGCAGCCCGACGAGCGCGGCAGAGTACGCGGCGTAGCGCGGTCCGCTGATCTTCCCCTTGTCCGATCGCCCGTAGCCCGGCAGGTCCGGCACGATGACGCGGTAGCGCGCGCTCAGCGCATCGATGTTGCGGCTGTAGTTGCTGCCGCCGCTCGCGCCCGGACCGCCGCCGTGAACCAGCACGACCGGCTCGCCTTCACCCACGTCGAGATAGTGAATCGGCTTGCCGTTGACGTTGGCGATTTTACTCGTGTTGCTCATGAGGCTTCGTGTCCCCAGATGCTGATGCGGTCGTACTGCGCCGTTTCCCATTGCGTGCCGATGAGGCGCCCCCCGCAGCCGTACTCCACGTCGAAGCCGGCCGGCGTGCGCGCATAGAACGACAGCATGTGATCGTTCGTGTGGCGCCCCAAGTGACGCACGATCGGAACCTCGAGGTGCCGCGCGCGGGAATAGGACTTCAGAACCTCGTCCACCGTGGTCACTTCGAACATGAGGTGATTGAGCCGCTTCGGCGTCGGCGCCGGCAGCAGCGCGAGCGTGTGATGGCGCGCGTTGCAATGGAGAAAGACGACATTGATATCGCCCCCAGAGCCGAGACTCAGGCTGATGTAGTCGCTCACGCGCAGCCCGAGCCGCTGATAGAAGCTCAAGGCGCGCCCGATGTCGGCGGTCGAGATCACGGCGTGCCCGAGGCCCATGCCGTTCGTCACGAATGAGACGCCTTCCGGCGAGTGAAACGGCGTTTGCGCCGCGGCCAGGCCCCATATCAGCTCGATATCGAGACCGTCCGGATCGCGCACGCGGATACCGCCTGCGATCTCACGACCCGTGCATTCGCCCGGCGTCAGGGGCTTGGGGCTCGCACCCTCGTCCTGAAGGGAGCTGGCGAGGCGGGCCGCCGTGCCCGCATCCGGCACTTCGAAACCGATATAGGCGATGTCGTCGGCGGGAGAGGTCTCGAGCCCGATGCGCCATGCCCGGTCATCGAGACGCAAACGGACCTGACCCTCTGCGGCTGCGGCCGGCTGCAGCCCGTACACGCCCACGGCGTGGCGGCTCCAAGCCTGCACGTCCGCTACGCCGAGCCCGACATAGGCAAGATTCGAGATCGTCATTTCGCCGGTTCCGTTGCTCCTCGCTTGGAGGCGGCCAGCATGGCTGCGACGGCGAGATCCGCGCTAGAAGTAGAGCGCAGGAACTGGCTTTCGACTGCAAAGGAATCGCGGCCGCGCGGCGTCGCCCGCGAGCGTCGACCGCGAGTCCGCTAGATATCGCGACCGAAATGCAGCAGGACCTCGCGGACGAGCGACGCGACGGATGTCGAACCGAGCTTCTCGTGGATGCTCGTGCGGTGAAGGTCCACTGTCTTGGCGGTGATCTGCAGCTCGCGTGCGATCATCTTGCTCGTCTTGCCGTCGACCACGCGGCGCAGAACCTCCCGCTCACGCGGCGAGAGCAGCGCGAGCCGCTGCTCGAGCGCCTTGCGCTTCTTCGCCTTCTCGTACTGCGCAGTCGCCGCGCGCACCGCTTCCTGGATGCGCTCGAGCATCGCCTGCGAGTTGTAGGGCTTCTCGACGAAGTCGAAGGCGCCATTCTTCATGGCGCGCACGGACATCGGAATGTCGCCGTGCCCGGAGACGAAGATGATAGGCATATGGCTCTTGCGGCCGCGCAGCAGCTCCTGAACTTCGAAGCCACCGACTTCGGGCATGCGCACATCGAGCACGAGACAGGCGGCACAATCGGGATCAAAGCCGCTCAGGAACTCGGCAGCCGAACCAAAACATTTCGCGCTCAAGCCGACCGAGGCCACGAGCCACGACAGGGAGGCGCGCGCACCTTCGTCGTCGTCGAGGATGTACACGATCGGTTGCATCAGAAGAAGCGATCGTAGTGAATTCTCGTGCGCTCGATACCGAAAGACGGCCCCATGAGCACCGACTCCACCGCTTCCACCATAGCAGGCGGTCCGGCCAGGTAGAACCGTGCGGACGGGTGCGGCTTGAACAGTGTGCGCGCGAGATACTCATGCAGCAAGCCTGTTGGACCGCGCCATGCGGTTCCCACATCACCCGATACGACCGCGTGGCACGCGACGCTCAGGTCGGCGCGCTTCGGGAGACGTTCGATGTCGGTGTGGCAGAGGTCTGCGGGCGTGCGGGCGCCATAAAAGAACTCGATATGCCGGCAAGCCGCATCTGCCGCCGCCGCGCGCGCAATCGACAACGCAGGGGCGATGCCGGAGCCGCCCGCAATACACACGACCTCCGCGCTCGAGGGACGGTAAAACGCAGTCCCATAAGCACCGTCCAGCGCGATCTCGTCGCCCTCCGCGGCGCGCCCGAACAGATAGCCACTCGCCTGCCCGCCGGGCACCTCGCGAATCATGAATTGCCACAGCCCTGCCGGGTTCGGCAGATTCGCCATGGACAGCGGGCGCGGAGCATCGACGGCCGGGAGGTGCAGGAGCGCATACTGTCCCGGCATGAACTTCGCAGGCAGCGCCGTCCGGAAAGTGAACGCGCGGATATCGCGCGTTAGGGTGCGAATCGACTCGAGGCGTGCGCTCTGCCGCACCGGCCGATGCTGCGGCACGTAGCGCTCTTGCAGACGCAGGTGCACGGTGCAGTCGGAGATGGGCCTGGCCTGACAAGCCAGAGACCGCCCCCGGCTCACGTCGCGGTCCGACAAGGCCGCGAACGTTCGCGTCAGTGGCTCGAGCTCGCCTTTGATGAGCTGAAACCTGCACTGCCCGCACGCGCCGACATTGCACTCGTACGGGAGCCCGAGCCCCGCGCGCAGGCCCGCCCGCAACACTGTGTCGCCCGCCTCGCAGTCGAACGTCTCGCCGGTCCCGGCCAGCGTGATCTGCGGCATGTGTCGTCTCTAACAGGTGGTTGGCAGAGCGATGTAGATCTGCCCGTTGAGCACTTCACAACGATAGGTTCGGATGGGAACCACGCACGGTGGCGCGGCGGCCCGGCCGTCGCGCACGCAGAAGCGGCCGAAGTGAAACGGGCATTCGATCTCATCGTCGACGAGCTCGCCGTCGGCCAGTGAGCCGTTGCCGTGGGTACACTTGTCATCGGTGACGAAGTATTCCGATCCGACACGGAATACGGCGACGGCCTCGCGCCCGGCGATCTCCACTCGAAGGCCGGTGCCTTGCGGAACATCGGCAACACGACAGAGTGCCGTCATGCCCGCGACTGCCTCGGGCACCGCATTCAGCTCGGCCACCGGAACGGTCCGTCGATCTGCGTCCAGGGGCCCGCAAAGGGCGTCAGCAGGCGTGTTTCGAATAGCACCTCCGCGAACTTCCACACGCCGCCATCGCTCACCATGCGCGCGTTGTAGTGTCCCGCGCCCCAATGCGGCGCCGTTTCGCCGCGCTCAGCCCGCAGCGCCACGGGGATCCACACCCACCAGAAGACACTCGCGCTCGCGACATCCTCCGATAGGTCGATGAGGGGTCCGCTCGGCGCGTGAAATGACCAGGCCACGACGTCGTCCGCGATCTTGCCGAGGCCGCGCACAATGTCATCCAGGCCCTGAAAACGCCCCATATTTTTGGCCTCGTAGACGGCGTCGGGCATGAACAACCGGCGCATGATCGCGGCGTCATTGCCACGATCGCCCGCCATCGCGTAGGAATAAATGGTGTGGCGTATGGCTTCGCAAGCTTCCATGCGCCGCAGGCGCGTTTCGACTTGCATGAGGGCGCCCGGCAGCGCTCAGTCCGCCACGTTACAGTGATGACCGCGCAGCCGCTCTTCCTGGAAAGCGAACGGGACGCGCGGATCGGAATCGTACAGCTCGATGTGAGGCGCGACCTCTGCGAGCGACAGCGCCATCCTGAAGAGGTGCACGTCATCGCCCTGCACGGCATCGAGCGGATAGCGATCTATCCGAGCGAGGATATCGGGTAGGCGTTTGACAGCAGCGTCATAGAACGCCCTCAGCTCGACCGGCTTCGAGCGGCGCCGCTCGGCCGCCCGCTCGTACTCGGTCGCGTGCGCCCATTTGTCGGCAAAGGGCTGCAGGTCTTCGAAACCGCTGGGAAGGTTGATGCTCATGTGCCCGTCTTCCGGTCAAGTGCTGTGGGGTGCCTGCCTGCCACTCAGTCGGCCTGCACGCGGCTGTTCACGACGTAGAAGTTGTGCCGCAGGAGAATCTCCTCGTCCTGCAGATTGATCTCCTTCACGGCTCCGGACATCAGCGCCTCGTGGGTATCCTCCATGGTCGCCGTATCCTCGAGCCACGCGTTGCGCTGGAGAGTGACCGCGTAGCGCTGCGCCCAACGCTCCGAGTTGGTCTGCGGCGCCTTGACGTAGTACCGGCCTTCCCACAGGCACTTGTTCTCCGTCACCGGCCAGAACTGATGCGTGAACCACAACCCTTCCGCGACGTGCAGCATGAAGTTCGGAAACACGGTGATGCCCTCGAACCCCCAGTTCTTGTGTCGTTTCGGATTGACCTCGGTTGGCAAGGGAAACGGCTCGGAGCGCTTGAGTGCGATCGATGCAGCGAAGATCGCGTTGGCCGCGCTGCCGACGGGCGTCGGCGGGTTCATCCCGTTCGAATAGATCGCGATACTGCGATGCTCGCCGTAGAGCTGCGCGTCATCCAACCAGTAATCCGTCAATCCCGGGAAAGAACCGGCGTGAATGGTTGGCACGTGGTACGCCTCACCAAAGGCATCCATGCCGATCTTCCAGTTGCAGTTTATGTGCGCGTAATACGTGTAGCTGTGCGTCATCGTCGAGAACGGATAGCCCTTCAGGTGCCGCGTCACGCCGCCCAGAAAGTCGTGCAGCGTCGTGCGCGGCCGCTCCGCGAGGTTGATGCAGATGAAGCCCTCCCAGGTATCCACGTGGATCGGGACCAACCCGTTTTCGGAGCGCTTGAAGCAGGGCGGGAACTTGTCTTCGTGCGGCACGTCCACCAGCTCACCCTGCGCGTTGTACACCCAGCCGTGGAAACGGCACTGCATGACCGCGCCTTTCTTGGCGCCGAAGGTCTCCTCGCCTCCCGTCTCGGTGATCACCTTGTTACCGCGATGGCGGCACACGTTATGGAACGCACGCACCACGCCATCCTTGCCACGGATGAGAATCACCGACGTGTGCGCGAAGTCCAGCCGCTTCACCTTGAAATCGCCGGAGTTTGGAATCTCCTCGTCCCGCGCGACGAACAGCCAGTCGCGCCGGTAGATCTTGGCGATTTCGCGCGCGTAGTAGTCCGCGGAGAGATACGGCTCGACGGGAATCGGTGCGTTGCCGAGCTCCGGATAACGCGAGAGGAACGAGGTCTGGCGCTTGGCATTCACGAGTGCGGCTCTCCTGGCTTGAGCGAATCGAGGCGTACGCTCACGCTAGCATAGCGCCACGGCCACGCCAGACGGCCACACACCAGGGTCAATATAGGAAAGCCCCTAGGACGGTCGCATCGTCCCCCGAGCTCCGAACGTTATCCGCAGGCGAACCCTCGAGGAGCGCCTGGAAGCTCGCCGGAGGCGTCGCTGTGATCCGCGTGGGTGCACCCACGGAATGCACCCACGGAAGCTGAAATGAAGGCGCGCAAGGATGCTCTCGATGACGCGATTCGTTCGACGAAAGCCGCGGTTGCCGAGGGCATCGTGCCCGGTGGCGTGCTTGCTCTGGTGAGAGCGATGGATGCCGTTGCGCGCGCGAGGAGGAGCAATGCGTGGGGGATGAGCGCACGGGTTTGCAGACTATCAAGCGGGCACTCGAAGCTCCGGCACGCCAGATTGCGGAGAATTCCGCATTTGACGGCGGCGTCGTCGTGGACCGCATGCGCAATGGCACCGGCAATTTCGGATTCGACGCCGCGCGCAAGCAGGCATCGTGGACCCGGCGAAAGTCGTACGACTCGCTCTGGAGAATGCCGTGTCGGTCGCAAGCGTATTGCTGCTGACGGAGGCCACCATGACCGAGAAACCGGAGAAGTGCGAGGAGCACGCCGCAGGTGCGACCGAGTACTGACCGGGCCGCCTCAATGCGTTGTACGCATCGGACATGACCTCCTGCTGACACTAGCAGACATCGCTAAGATTCGGCGCGCGCATCTCGAGGAGATCGATCTCCTTTCGCATCGCCCAGGCTTGCAGGATGGCTTAGATGCGCATGCGCTCCTCGCGCTGGCGCTCGCGCGCGACCACGGTCGCGAGCTCTCCCAGCTCGCGAGCCATGGCGGCCACGAGATCGTCGAACGTCACGATCCCAATCAGGCGGCCGTCGGATGCGACGACCGGCAGCCGCCGCACGCCGCGCGCGCGCATCGCTCGCAACGCCTTATCGAGGGCGTCAGAGGCCTGTGCCGTTGCAAGATCGCGGCTCATCACATCCTCGACGAGTAGCGTCTCGAGCTTGTCCGGCGCCACGGCGAGGATGCCCACCACGATGTCGCGGTCGGTAAGGATGCCGACGGGGCGCGGATTGTTCTCATCGTCCGTGACGATTACGTCGCCCACATGACGATCGCGCATCACGCGCGCGGCGTCGAAAAGTGTGTCGCTCGGCCGCACGGTTGCCACATCCCGTGTGCACACGTTATCAACAACCATTTCCATGCCTCCGTAGATTGAGCGTTACGCCGTCTACTCACGGTACTCCCTCCCCAAGCCTCGACATTGTGCTCGATCAAGTCTCAGCCGACGCGTGCATTCGCCGAGGCCGCTGATGTAGCAGCCGCCGGAAGTCAGCGCGGCGGCACCACTCACGCATATAGTCCTCCCACGACAGCCAGCGCGGAGGACCACGTAGCCCAGCCGCGACGGGAACAGATTGTGCGCCATCCGGGAAACGACATGCTCGGACTCGCCTGAGGATGGATCGGAAATATGCCAGCACCGCCGGTCAGCGAATCGCCTGCCGCGCCCGCGCTCTCGCACCTGCGAGTTTCGGTCGAGCAGCTCAACCGACGCTGCCGTCCGGATGAGTTCTCCTTCGGTACGACCGCGCAGATCACGGAACCGAGCGAGGTCATCCCTCAGGAGCGCGCACTCGCGGCGCTCGAGCTCTGAGTGCGCATCGGCTCCTGGAGCCACAATGTCTTTGTGATGGGGCGGTTTCCTCATTCTGGACGCACACCGCCTGCTCGCCGCGCCGTTCACCTGGCAGGCGCTCAAGCAGGCGCTCTTCGAACGCCGCATCCGCATCGAGCCCCTTGCTGAGCGATTGGGCCTGCTCAGTACCCGAACCCTGGAGCCCGAGCCGATTCCTCTCGAGGTTCGCGTCGTGCTCATCGGATCGCGGCTTCTGTACCACCTGCTTTCCGAGTACGACAGTGAGTTCAGTGAGCTCTTCAAGATCGCGGCCGACTTCGACGAGACGGTCGATCGCACGGCCGACACTCTCTCGCTCTACGCGCGCATCATTGCCGGTGCCGCGCAACGCGAGCGGCTGCGTCCCATCGAGGCCGGCGGCGTTGCGCGCCTGGTCGAGCACGGCTCACGGCTCGCCGGAGACTCACGCAAACTCTCCATCCACCAGCGCATCCTCGAGGACGTGCTGCGCGAGGCGGATCATTTCGCGGGAATCTCCGGAAGCGATGTCGTTCGGCCGGTCGACATACAACGTGCACTCGATGAGCAGGTGAGGCGACTCGGACGTGTCCACGCCCTGACGCTCGAGGCCATACGTCACGAGAGCCTGCTGATCGAATGCGACGGCGAAGCGATCGGTCAGGTAAACGGGCTCTCTGTCGTGCAGGTGGGCCCGCAGCTGTTCGGCCGGCCCTCGCGCATCACCGCGAGCGTTCGTATCGGTGACGGCGAGGTGCTCGACATCGAGCGGGAGGTCAAGCTGGGTGGCGCCATTCACTCGAAGGGCGTGCTGATCCTCTCGGCGCTGATCGGGGAGCGATTTGGCGTGCGGCTACCGCTCTCGCTGCACGCAAGCCTCGCTTCCCGAAGCACTCGCTCGCGCATTCTCGGCGGCAGGTCCTCCGGCGTGAGGAGGTCGACGCGTACGCCCAGCGCATCCTCGAGGTCGGCCTGCAAACCACCCAAGTCGAACAGCGTGGTACCCGGGCTGGCGTCAACGAGCAGATCCAAGTCGCTGCCCTCGCGGTCATCGCCGCGAGCAACTGAGCCGAACACGCGCGGGTTGCTGAGAGGGCCGCGCGCGATGATCCGCCGACTGGTTTCGCGATACTGGGCCAGGGCTTTTGACGGCTTCATC
>CAZFTZ010000274.1:0-4376 GCA_964521875.1 uncultured Cellulomonas sp.
GCGAGGCGGACGAACGCGTGCACCGTGCCTGCCGGCTCGTCCTCGACGGCGTCCGCCCGGCGCGGCACTCCTAGACCTCGTCGGCTCTCAGCCGCTCGAGGTGACGCCGGAGGGCACCTGGACCACCCGCGTTGACGAACAGGGACCACCACCGCGACGGGGGTAGCCACCACGAGCGCGCCCACGTCGTGCCCTCCATCAGCGCCACCAGGACGAGGGTCGCGGCGAAGCCGGTGGTGATGACCCTCATCAGTCGGAGCGTCTGGTCGTCGGTGGCGACGGACGCCGACGGCTCAGCGCGCACGGGGCGACCGTAGCGCCCGGCCGCGCGGCCCGGCACGAGTCACCGGCAGGTGGTGCTCACGACGAGGGACGCACGTCCCGCGGCGGCGCCGTCGACTCCCTGACCCGCAGCGACGGGCTGATGACCACCCGGTGCGTCGGGCGCCCCGGATCGGCGAAGCGGGCGGCGAGCAGGTCGACGGCCGCCCGGCCGATCGACAGCCGCGGCGGGCGCACCGCCGTGAGCGACGGGCTGAACAGCGACGCCACCTCGTCGTCGTACGCCACGACCGACAGGTCTCCCGGCACCGTCAGGTGCCGCTCCTCGCATCGCTGCACCAGCGCCATCGCCTCGGCGTCGGCGTGCACCACCAGCGACGTGGTACCGGTCGACAGGCACCGGTCGATGACGGCGTCGATCGCCTCCTCCCAGCCGTCCCATCGCACGTTGGGGACGCGCACGTCGACGGTCGCGGCCGGGTCGAAGCCCGCCTCCTGCTCCGCGTCGAGCCAGCCACGGTGGACCTGCGGGGAGTTCGGGCTGCCCTGGCTCAGCACCACACCGACCTTGCGGTGCCCGAGCGAGCGCAGGTGTCGCACCGCCATCTCGGCACCGAGGGCGAAGTCGGACACCACCGACTCCATGACCGCGTGGTGCGGGCCGACGGTCGCGGTGCGCTCCACGAGCACCGTCGGCACGCCGGTGGACACCAGCCACTCCAGCGTCGCGCCGATCGTCGGCGCGTCCATCCGCGGCGCGATGAGCAGACCGTCCGTGCCGAGACCGTCGATGAGCCGTTCGAGCTGGGGCCGGTCGTCCTCGGACTGGTACGAGGAGCCGCGCAGCAGCACCTGGTGCCCGTACCGCTTCGCGGCCTCCTCGGCCCCCCGCACGACGCCCGGCCAGTAGTAGTCGAACGACGGCACCAGCATGCCGAGCGTGCGCGGCGTGACGCCGTCGGCACCGTCCGGCTCGTACCCGCCCTCCTCGCCGACCTCGTCGGGCAGGATCAACGTGACCCCGCCGTGGACGCGCCGCACCAGGCCCTCGGCGGCCATCTGCGCGATGTCGCGCCGGATCGTCACCGCGGCCACGCCCAGGCGCTCGGTCAGCTCGGACACCCGCACGGTGCCCTGCTTCTGCAGCTCCTCCAGGAGCTGCGCCCGGCGCTCCACCTGGAGCGGTCCGCGTCCGTCAGACGCACTCATCGCTGTTCCTCCACCGTCAGGCGGAGCGTTGCCACCGGCCCCAGCGCCGTCACGTCCAGCGCCAGCAGCGTCAGATGGTCACCCCACACGTCCGCGAGCATAGGGTCGTCCAGGACCCGGGCCGTCGCGGCGCACTCGACCGCAGGCTCCCAGGTCAGCACCGCAGTCCCGGCACCGTCGAGGGCGTCGACCTCGGCGCGCCCCGGCGCGGTCCGCACCGTCCCGGCCAGCAGCAGGTGCACGCTCGTCCGGCCGTCGCCCGGGCCGGTCATCTGCCACGAGTCGGTGACCGTCACGCGTCCCGTGGCGCGGTCCAGGCGGCTCTCCCGCCACCAGTGCGCGACGTCGTCGCGTGGGTACGCGGCGGCCAGGTCGAGCCGCAGCGCCGCGCCGGCCTCGTCGTGCGCTGCCGTGACGTCGCGCGCGGCGAACCCCGCGCCGGGCGCCTGCGGCGTGCCGCGGATCTCCGGGACGTTGTGCCAGGTGCTCTGCATGGTCCAGATCGCGTAGCGGTCCGGGCCGAAGGTCGCCGCGGTGTACGTCGGGCGGCCGGCGTCCACCAGCACGGGCACACCGCCGAGCGCGACGACCACCTCGCCGACGTCGTCGTGGTTGTGGTGCTCGCCGTTGTGCCCGCCCTTGGCAGCCAGCGTCAGGCCGCGCGAGGAGCCGCCCTCCTGCCGCGCCAGCAGCACCTGCGTCGAGCCGAGCCACACGTCGCGGGGCAGCGGCGAGGCCGCCGGGGCCGCGTCGCGCCAGGCGTCGTCGGCCAGCGCGCGCAGCAGCCTGCCCAGTCCCGCGGACTCGTCGGCCACCGGCCCGCCGGGGAGCCGGTGCGACGCGGCGTGCGCCTCCGCCTGGTCGTCGTGCACCGCCCGCGCCGCCCGGTGCAGCGCGTGCCAGGGCTGCCCCGGCCCGGGCCGCGACGGATCCCCTACCCCACGGTCGTGGTACGGACGCGCCTGGCCGTCGCCGACGTTGAGGTACCAGCCGTCGCCCAGGTGCATCCGGTGCGGGAACGCGACGGTGGCGCGCAGCGCGGGGACGTCCGTGGCGTCGAGCGCGCCCCCGGTGGCGTGGCGCAGCACGTCGAGCGCCTCGAGCGCGCGGCACGCGCCGTTCCACCAGTACGAGTAGCCCTCGTCGATCGCGCCGTCCTCCGGCAGCGCCGCGACGTACCGGTCGATGCCCTCGACGACCAGGTCGACGACGTGCGCGCGCCGGTCGGGGTCGTCCTCCAGGGCGAGCGCGGCCACCAGCACGTTGCCGTGGATCCACGGGTTCCAGTTGTGGACGTCGCCGTCGAGGCCCAGCCAGTGCCAGTCCCGCCGGGTGAGGAACGGGTTCAGGACACGGACGTCCGCCTCGTGGCGGATCCGGGCGCGCAGGCCGGGGTACCGCCCGTCGAGCGGCGCGCCCAGCAGGTGGTCCAGCCAGGCGAGCTGCCCGACGACCTCGCCGGCGCCCAGGTCGAGGAACGGGTCCGTCACCGTGGGCACCACGGCGCCGTGCGCGGTGAACGTGTCGTCGTGCGCGGGCCAGCACCAGGAGCTCTGCTCGCAGAGCAAGGTGACGCCGTCGGCCACCTCGTCGAGCCAGCGGTCCTCGAGCGTCGCGGCCGCCATCACCACGGCGCGGCTCAGCCGGCGCTGCCGGGCGAAGACCACCTGTTCGTAGGTGTCACGGTCGCCGTCGCGCCAGCGGCGGGAGTGGTCGTGCTGCAGCGGCTGCGGCCACGGGCTCGTCAGGTCGGACTGCGCCCGCGCGGCGACGGCGTGCATCGTCGCGGCGTCGCGGCTGGTCCAGGTCGCACGGTCGGTCGCGGCGGGGACGGGCAGCGCATCCTGCGGCGGCCTCAGCAGGTCACGCAGCCGCTCCGGGCCGCACGTCCACCAGCGTGCGGCGAGAGGCCCGGCGAAACGCTCGGTCGAGTGCATGTCTCCCCATCGAGATGATCCAGCGCGACGATCGTTTGTGATCGTATCAGATCGATAACAGACTTGACACGATCACTTGTGACTCGTTTACTTCGGATGAGTTCAGATCTGACGCGGATCGCGACGCATGGCTGCGCGCGGGACGCCTTCGATGAAGAAGGGCACGTGACCGAGCACTCCGCGGCACACCTCCGCACGGTATCCACGCCGGCGCCCGCCGACTGGTCACGCGCCGAGTGGACGGGATTCGCGGACCAGCTGCTCGCGTCCGTCCGACCCTTCGCCTCCCCGAACCACGGACGCATCACCCTGCCGGGCGCCGAGGGCGGCTACGGCCACGCCGTCGACGGCCTCGAAGGCTTCTGCCGCACGTTCCTGCTCGCCGGCTTCCGCATCGCGGGCGAGCGCGGGGAGGGCATGGACGAGCTCGCCGAGTTCTACGCCCGCGGCATCGCCGCCGGAGTCGACCCGGACTCCCCCGAGGAGGAGCGCTGGGTCCGCACCACCGAGCACGGGCAGGCGAAGGTCGAGGCCGCGTCGACCGCCCTGATCCTCGACATGACGCGACCGTGGATCTGGGACCGGCTCTCCGACCGGACGCAGCAGCAGGTCGTGGAGTACCTCTCCCCCGTCGTCGGCGATCCCGACTACCCGAAGACCAACTGGCTGTGGTTCCGCGTCGTCGTCGAGACCTTCCTGCGGTCCGTCGGCGGTCCGTGGTCCGCCGACGACGTCGCGGCCGACCTGGCGCTGCACGACGACCTCTACCGCGGTGACGGCTGGTACTCCGACGGCTACGAGCGCTCGTACGACCACTACGTCGGCTGGGCGATGCACCTGTACCCCACGCTGTGGTCCCGGATGTCGGGCGCCGCGGAGCTCGCCGCCGACCGCACCGCGACGGACGTCGCGCGCCTCGACCGCTTCCTGCAGGACGCGGTGCGGCTG
>CAZFTZ010000275.1:0-2522 GCA_964521875.1 uncultured Cellulomonas sp.
GTGCGGGCGTGCTCGACCGCCGCGCCGAGGTCGTCGAACAGGTGCGCGGGGTGCCGCAGCCGCGCCAGCGCGCCGACGGACTCCATCACCCGCCGGTGCTCCGGGCGCAGCCCCTTGAGCAGCACGACGATGCCGCGACGCTGCAGGTCGTCGACGATCTCGCCGAGCGCGTTGGCGCCGGAGGTGTCGAGCAGCCGGATGCCGGACAGCCGGAGCACGACGACCCGCACGTCCGCGACGGCGGCCAGCTCGTCCAGGAACCGGCGCACGTCGGCGAAGAACAGCGCGCCGTCGATCCGGTACACCGCGATGTGCTCGTGCAGCAGCGCGAGCTCCTCGTCGGTCCCCAGCTCCTCGCTCCCCGTGGCGGGCACCGGCTCGCGGTGCAGGCCGCTGGAGTTGGCGACCGCGCGCAGCGTGAGCACCGCCGCCACCGCCACGCCGATCTCGACGGCCATCACCAGGTCCAGTGCGACGGTGGCGACGAACGTCAGCAGGAACACCGACGCGCCGGCGCGGCCGGAGCGGACCAGCGCGCGGCCGGTGCGCAGGTCGACCATGCGCGCGGCGGTGACCAGCAGCACGCCCGCCAGCGCGGCGGTGGGGATGCGCGCGACGAGCGGGGCGGCCGCCAGTGCGACGACGGTGAGGACCACCGCGTGCGCCAGGGCCGCGACGCGGGTGCGGGCCCCGGAGCGCACGTTGACCGCGGTGCGCGCGATGGCGCCGGTGGCCGGCATGCCGCCGAAGACCCCGGCGGCGACGTTCGCCAGGCCCTGCCCGACGAGCTCCCGGTTGGGGGCGGTGCGAGGGCGGTCCGCCATGCCGTCGGCGACGCGCGCGGACAGCAGCGACTCCAGCGCGGCGAGGGCGGCGACGGCCAGGGCGGAGGAGAACAGCCGGCTGGTGGTCGTCAGGTCGAGCACCGGCCAGGACGGGTGGGGCAGTCCCGCCGGGACGGCGCCGATGCGGTCGACGTCCAGGCCGGTCGCCTCGACGGCGAGGGTGACGACGACGATGGCGACGATCGACGCCGGGACGGTCCGGTGCAGCCGGGGGAGCCCCACCATGAGGCCGGCCACCGCGGCGACGACGGCGAGCGCGGGCAGGGCCGACGACCAGTCGGCGGCGAGCACGGTGCGGACCGCGACCAGCGCGGCGTTCTCGCCGTCGGCCTTGGGGGTGTCGATCGTCAGCGGCACCTGCTGCAGCGCGATGACCACGCCGATGCCGAACGTGAAGCCCTCGACCACCGGCCACGGGATGTAGGCGACCAGCCGGCCGAGTCCTGCCAGCCCGGCGGCGACGACGATGACGCCGGCCATGATCGCCACGGCGGCGACCGAGGGTGTGCCGTAGCGGGCGACGACGGGGACCAGGACCACGGTCATCGCGCCGGTGGGACCGGAGACCTGCAGGTGGGAGCCGCCGAACACGGCGGCGACGGCGCCCGCGACGATGGCGGTGGTCAGCCCGGCGGCGGCGCCCATCCCGGAGCTGACGCCGAAGCCGAGCGCCAGCGGCAGCGCGACGATCGCGACGGTGAGGCCGGCCAGCAGGTCGGTGCGCCAGGAGCGCGACAGCCCGGCGTAGTCGGTGCGGCGCGGCAGGATGCGGCGGGCGAGCAGGGTGCCGAGGCCGACGGCTGCGCCGGTCGGTGCGGGCGGGGTGCCGGTGGCGGTCACGGGCGGGCCGCCGGGGCGGGGACGGGTGGTTCGAGGGTGCGCACGGGTACGGGTGGTCCAGGCCTGAGGGGGTGGGGAGGCGGCGTCGTCACGCGCCAGGTGCGCAGTCTACGGGCGGGGCCGGGGCGGATTGACATGCCGGCCGTGTCGGCGTCTACTGGCATCATCGAACATGTGTTCGACGACGTGACGCTGAGTGGTGTCGGGGATGGTCGGGAGCGGGGCATGACGGCCGTGACGGAGGCGCGCGGGGCGCCGGCGCTGGACCGTGCCGCGCGGACCGCCCTGGCGTGGGAGGCGCTGGCGCACGCGGAGCGGCGCACCGGGGCACGCAGCGTGCGGGCTGTCCCGGCGGTGGTCCCGGTGACGGCGCCGGCCGCGGCTCAGGGGTCCGCTCCGGCAGTGGACGACGAGCCCGCGCGGCCCGCCCTCATCACTGCCGAGCGGCCGGCGATGCCGGTGCCGCCGGCCCTGGAGCCGTTGCTGCCGGACGGGCTGCGTCGTGGCGGGACCACCGTGGTCGAGGGGTCGACGTCGCTGCTGCTGGCGCTGCTGGCGCACGCCTGCGCGCACGGCGCCTGGGCGGCGGTCGTCGGGCGCCCGGACCTCGGGGTGCTCGCGGCGTCGCAGGCCGGGGTGGACCTCGACCGGCTGGCGATGGTGCCCGCGCCGGGGGCGGACGCGCCGGCCGTGGTGGCGGCGCTGCTGGACGGGCTGGACGTGGTCGTCGTCGGGCCGGACGCGCGGCTGGCGGACGCGGACCGGCGGCGGCTGTCGGCGCGGGCGCGGGACCGCGGATCGGTGCTGCTGGCGACGTACGCCTGGCCGGGGGCGGCG